>JBKOWC010000199.1:0-4064 GCA_046724215.1 Pseudomonadota bacterium
CGCATCTGGGAGTCGCTGCTGACCAAGCATCCGCAGATCGACGCCGCCTTCTTCCACAACGACGACATGGCGCTCGCCGCCGCCAACGTGATGAAGGCGCATGGCCGCGACAAGATCCTGATCGGCGGCGTCGACGCCCAGCCGCCGGCGATCGACGCGGTGCTCGAGGGGCGCATGTTCGCGACCGTGCGCAACCCCTCCTGCCGCATCCATGGCGGCGCGGTCATCGCCGGCGTCGCCGCCATCCTCACCGGCGAGAAGCAGGGGGCGGGCGGCATCCCCAAGCACGTCATCACCGACGGCCCGGTCGTCACCAAGGCGAACGCGCCCGGCATGCAGTGGATGGAAACCCACTTCCTGATCTGAGGAAAGGTCGTCCTGTAGGGTCTCTGACGAGGTGCCGATCCCACCTTCGGTTCGTCATCGCCGGGCTTGACCCGGCAATCCAGCGGACGGTTGGATAGGCTCTGCCTTCCCGGCGATCTCTGGATCGCCGGGTGAAGCTTGTCCTCGGGCCGGCCTCAGGCCGGACCCGGGGGCGCTCGTGCTGGACGCGGAGAGGAAGCAACCGAATTGAACACCGCCGCCGTTCCGCTGCTGGAGCTGTCGAACATCTCCAAGTCGTTCGGCGGGGTCCAGGCCCTCAAGGACGTGGATTTCGCGCTGTCCGCGGGCGAGATCCACGGCCTTGTCGGCGAGAACGGCGCCGGCAAGAGCACGCTGATGAAGATCATCGCCGGCGTGCACGCCGAGTACGAGGGTGCCATGCGGCTCGACGGCATCCCCGTCCATTTCCGCTCGGCGCGCGACGCGCTTGCCGCCGGCATCGGCATGGTGCACCAGGAGCTGAGCGTCATTCCGCATCTCAGCGTCGCCGAGAATATTTTCCTCGGCAGCCAACCGGTCAACCGAGCCGGCCTGGTGCGCTGGCGCTGGATGGCGCGCGAGGCCGATCGCCACCTGCAGAGCCTCGGCATCCATGTCGACCCCGGGATCACCCTCGGCGCCCTGCCGCTCGGGCTGCAGCAGCTCGTCGAGCTCGCCCGCGTGCTCTTCTCCGGCGCCCGCATCGTCATCCTGGACGAGCCGACCTCGGCGCTCTCGCCGCCGGAGGTCCGCCGCCTGTTCGACGTGCTGGCCCGCCTGCGCGCCGCCGGGCGCAGCTTCGTCTTCATCTCGCACTTCCTCGACGACGTGCTCGCGGTCTCCGATACCGTCACGGTGTTCCGCAATGCCCGCAAGGTCGCCACCGAGCGGGTGGCGTCGATCGACAAATCCTGGCTGATCCGCAACATGATCGGCGTCGGCCATGAGGGGCTGGAGGAAAGCTACACCAGCGACATCCGGCTCGAGAGCCTGCCGACGGCGCCGGTCGTGCTGGCGGCCGATCGGCTGACGCGCCGGGGCGCCTTCCGGGACCTCACCTTTCAGGTGCGCGCCGGCGAGATCCTCGGCATCTTCGGGTTCATGGGGTGTGGGCAGCTCGAACTCTGTCGCGCCCTGGCGGGCAAGCTGCGGCCGGACGCCGGCAGCCTGACCATCGACGGCCGCGCCGTCCATCTCCACAACACCGCGCGCGCCAAGCGCCATGGCATCGCCCTCCTGCCGGAGAGCCGCCGCAGCATGCTGTTCGCCGCCGAGCCCGTCTACCGGAACATCTCCATCAGCCTGCTCGAGCACATCTCCCGCCTGTTCCTGCGGCCGGACCAGGAGCGGCGCATCGCCGCCGAGAAGGTGCAGCAGCTCGACATCCGCCCGACCTCGGTCGAGCGCGTGTTGCGTACGCTTTCCGGCGGCAACCAGCAGAAGGTCGCCCTCGCGCGCTGGCTCGCGCGCCTGCCGAAGGTGCTGGTGCTGAGCGAGCCGACGCGGGGGATGGACGTCGGCGCCAAGGACGACGTCGTCAAGATCGTGCGCGGCCTTAAGGCCCAGGGCGTCGGCGTCGTCGTCGTGTCGGCGGAGCCGGAGACGATCCTCTCGCTCGCCGACCGCGTGCTCGTCATGAAGAAGGGCGTGCTGGCGCGCGAGTTCGCCTCCGAGATCGTCAGCAAGGACCGCTTGCTCGAGGCGGCATGAACGTGCAGAGGCCAGTCACTTGTCGTGATTCCCCCGCGAAAGCGGGGGGCCAGAGCCTGCCCCGCACTCGATGCGGGGGCGGCGCCCGTCACTTGCCTCTGGGCCCCCGCTTTCGCGGGGGAATCAACCGAGGATTGGTGGTCGCATGAACAAGAGTGCAGCCGAAGCGGTATCGACCACGACCGCGGCGCCCGCGGGCCGCCGCCGCAGCTGGCTGCTCAGCCAGCTCCGCAACATCGCGCCCTTCGTGACCCTGCTGCTCCTCGTGCTCTTCTTCAGCTTCGCGAGCCCGTCCTTCCTGACGGCCGACAACTTTCAGAACATCCTGCGTCAGGTCTCGGTCACCGGCATCATCGCGACCGGACTCACCTTCGTGATCCTCTGCGCCGAGATCGACCTCAGCGTGGCCAGCATCGCCAATGCCACGGGCATCCTCGTCGCCTTCTTCACGATGCAGGAATCCTACGTCAACATCGCCAACCTGCCGCTGCCGGGCGCGGTCGCGATCGTCCTGGCGCTCGCGGGCTGCGTCGCGCTCGGCGTGATCAACGCCTTCGGCGTCACCCGCATCGGCATACCCTCCTTCATCATGACGCTCGCCATGCTGCAGATCGGCGCCGGCGTTTGCGCCATGCTGGTGCGCGGGCAGATCGCCTACGCCGTGCCGCCCCTCGTCAAGACCCTCGGCAGCGGCAGCCTCGGCCCGGTGCCCTGGATCGTCATCGTCGCGACGCTCATCCTTCTCGGCGGCCACCTCGTCCTGACCTATACGCGCTTCGGCCGCTACGTCTACATGGTCGGCGGCAACCGCGAGGCGGCCGAATATTCCGGCGTCAACGTCAAGGCGGTGCTGGCCGCCGTCATGATCATCTCCGCCGTCTGCTCCGGCGTCGCCGGCATGCTCGGCGTCGCCTATTTCGGGAGCGCGCAGCAGAACGAGTTCGACGACTTCCTGCTCGATTCCATCGCCGCTGTCGTCGTCGGCGGGACCAGCCTCTTCGGCGGCCGCGGCGGCATCGGCAACACGCTCACCGGCCTCTTCGTGCTCGGCGTCCTCAATAACGGCCTCGACCATGTCGAGATCGACAGCTTCCTCAAGATCCTGATCCGCGGCCTGATCCTGCTAATCGCCCTCATCATCAACGTCTACGCCCAGCGTCTGCGCGCCGCCACGGTGGCAACGACGGAGTAGGGGCGACCGGCAGGTCGCCCGTCCATCCTTCGCACGTTCACCGAAGACGACGTTGTCTGCGGGCGACCTGCCGGTCCCCCTGCAATGCCTATCGGAATCCGCAGCATCACCCGGGCGTGAACGGCGCGTCGGCGTTTCGCCTTGCGGTGCTCCCATCCTGGCGAATAGTGTCCCCATTATCCGATGGGGGTCGATATGGGGCGCTTTCCTTCGCTGCGTCTTGCCATTCTCGCTGTCGCCATGGCGGCGATCGGCCTTGCAGCACCCTCCTCGGCGGCGGCGGCCGAGAGTTCATTTCGCGTGGCCTGGTCGATCTATGCCGGCTGGATGCCCTGGGGCTATGCCGCCGACAGCGGCATCATGAAGAAATGGGCGGACCGCTACGGGATCAGCGTCGAGGTCACGCGGGTCGACAGCTATCTGCAGTCCATCGACCAGTATACGGCCGGCGCCTTCGACGGCTGCGCCATGACCAACATGGATGCGCTGACGATGCCGGCCGCGGCCGGCGTCGATTCGACGTCGCTTCTCGTCGGCGATTTCTCCAGCGGCAACGACGGGATCGTGTTGAAAGATGCGACTCGCCTGCAGGACATCGCCGGGCGGCGCGTCCTCCTGGTCAAGTTCTCGGTGTCGCACTATCTGCTGGCCCGCGCCCTCGAGAGCGCCGGCCTGGACGAACGGGACGTGACCCTCGTCGACACCTCCGATGCCGAGATCGCAAAGGCGTTCGCCGGGTCGCCGGAGGCGCAGGCCGTCGTGACCTGGAATCCGCAGCTTGCGGAGGTGCAGCGCG
>JBKOWC010000344.1:0-7267 GCA_046724215.1 Pseudomonadota bacterium
CCTGATGGCGCTGCGCGTGCGCGGCGAGACGATTCCCGAGATCACCGGCGCTGTGCGCGCGATGCGCGCGAAGATGACGCGCATCGAGGCGCCCGACGGCGCCGTCGACACCTGCGGCACCGGCGGCGACGCGGCCGGCACTTGGAACATTTCGACCGCCGCGGCCCTCGTCGTGGCGGCCTGCGGCGTCCCGGTCGCCAAGCACGGCAACCGCGGGCTGTCGTCGAAGAGCGGGGCGGCGGACGTGCTGGCGGCGCTCGGCGTCAACATCGACGCCGACATGACGCTCATCCGGCAGTCCCTGTGGGACGCGCAGATCTGCTTCATGATGGCGCCGCGCCATCACAGCGCGATGCGCCATGTCGGGCCGACACGGGTCGAACTGGGGACGCGCACGATCTTCAATCTCATGGGGCCGCTCTCCAATCCGGCCGGGGCCAGGCGGCAGCTGACCGGCGTGTTCTCGCGCGCCTGGATCGCGCCGCTGGCCGAAGTGCTGGGCAGGCTCGGCAGCGAGCGCGCCTGGGTCGTGCATGGCAGCGACGGAATCGACGAACTGACGACGACCGGCCCGTCGCATGTGGCCGAGTGGAAGGACGGCAAGGTCGCGACCTTCGATGTCACGCCCGAGGAAGCCGGCCTGCCGCGCGCCATCGCGGCCGACCTCCGGGGCGGCGACCCCGCCACCAATGCGCTGGCGCTGAGCGCGCTGCTCGACGGCCATCCCGGCGCCTATCGCGACATCGTGCTCTACAACAGCGCCGCCGCGCTGCTGGTGGCCGGCAAGGCCGCGACCCTGCGCGCCGGCGTCGGGATGGCCGCCGCGGCGATCGACGGCGGCAAGGCGCGCGCCGTGCTGAGCAAGCTCGTCGCCATCACCAACAGCAAGCCCGCGGCGGCGTGAGAAGACGCACCACAGAGACCCCAGAGAAGAGATGCCCAGCGTAGCGATTTTCTCGCGGCCGGTTTGTCCGGAACCTTCCATTGTTTCCCCCGCGAAAGCGGGGGTCCAGGGCCGGCGCACCGTCACTTGCCCTGGCCCCCCGCTTTCGCGGGGGAATCACGAAGGGAGAGCCGTCGCAAGCCAGCGCGCATGGAGTTCGGCAGGAACGGCATGAGCGACGTCCTTGCCCGCATCTGCGCCGACAAGCGCCAGCATATCGCCCGCCGCAAGGCAGAGCGGCCGCTCGGCGATCTGCTGGTGGCAGCGAGCAGCGCGGAGCCGCCGCGCGGGTTTGCCGGCCGTCTGGCCCAGGAAGTCGCCGAAGGCCGCTATGGCCTCATCGCCGAGATCAAGAAGGCATCGCCCAGCAAGGGACTCATACGGGCCGACTTCGATCCCGCCACGCTCGCCCGCGCCTACCAGAGCGGCGGCGCCACCTGCCTCTCGGTGCTGACGGACGAACCCTATTTCGAGGGGCGCGACGAGTATCTGACGGACGCGCGCGCGGCCGTCGACCTGCCGGCGCTGCGCAAGGACTTCATGCTCGATCCCTATCAGATCGTCGAAGCGCGCGCCCTCGGCGCCGACTGCGTGCTGCTGATCATGGCGGCGCTCGCGGACGACCAGGCCGCGGAGCTCGAGGCCGCCGCGCTCGACCAGGGGATGGACGTGCTGGTCGAGGTCCACGACGCGCACGAGCTCGACCGCGCGCTGAAGCTAAAGGCGCGGCTCGTCGGCATCAACAACCGCGACCTCAAGACCCTGCAGGTGGACCTTGCGACGAGCGAACAGTTGGCGCCGCGGGTGCCGAAGGACCGTCTCGTCGTCGCCGAAAGTGGGATCCATACACCGGACGATCTCGCACGCCTGCACCGGGTCGGCGCCGGCGTCTTCCTCGTCGGCGAGTCGCTGATGCGCCAGGACGACGTGGCGGCGGCGACACGGGCGCTGCTCACGCGCCCGACGGCGCCGAGACTGCGCGCCTGAGCCGCGTCGATGTCGGGTCTCACGCACTTCGATGCCGAGGGCAAGGCGACGATGGTCGACGTCACGGACAAGGCGACGACCGAGCGTGAAGCCGTGGCCAGGGGCTCGGTGCTGATGCAGCCGGCGACGATCGCGCTGGTGACGGCAGGCGGCGTCAAGAAGGGCGACGTGCTGTCGGTGGCGCGGCTGGCCGGCATCATGGGCGCCAAGCGGACGCCGGACCTCATTCCGCTGTGTCATCCGCTGCCCCTCACCTCCGTGAAGGTCGACCTCACGGTCGATGCCGCGCGCAATGCGGTCGACATCACGGCCACCTGCAAGCTCAAGGGCCAGACCGGAGTCGAGATGGAGGCGCTCACCGCCGTCGCGGTCGCGGCGCTCACCGTCTACGACATGTGCAAGGCCGTCGACCGCGGCATGCGGCTGACCGACATCCGCCTCGTGCGCAAGAGCGGCGGCAAGTCCGGCACCTACGAGGCAAGCTGATGCTGTCGGTGGCCGAAGCCCAGGCGCGCATCCGCAGCGCTTTCCATCAGCTCGGCAGCGAACAGGTCGGTCTCACCGACGGGCTGGGCCGCGTGCTGGCCGAGGACATGGCCGCGCGGGTGACGCAGCCGCCAGTGGCGGTGTCGGCGATGGACGGCTACGCCGTGCGGGCAGCGGATGTCGCCACCGTGCCGGCGCGGCTGCGCATCGTTGGCGCCGCGCCGGCCGGCGGCGCCTATGCGGGCGAAGTCGGCGCCGGCGAGGCCGTGCGGATCTTCACGGGCGGGCCGTTGCCGGCCGGCGCCGACACGATCGTCATCCAGGAGGACACGACGAGCGACGGCGACACGGTCCTCGTCAACGAGGGGGCGGCGCACGGCACCTATGTGCGGCCGGCCGGGCTCGATTTCCGCGTCGGCGACGTGCTGTTGGCCAAGGGCCGGCTCCTGACCTCGCGCGACATCGGGATTGCCGCAGCGATGAACGTGCCGTGGCTGCGCGTCACCCGGCGGCCGCGCATCGCGGTCCTCGCCACCGGCGACGAGGTGGTCATGCCCGGCGACGCCATCGGGCCGAATCAGATCGTCAGCTCGAACGGCCTGTCGCTGTCGGCGTTCATCGTCGCCTGCGGCGGCGAGCCGATCCACCTGGGCATCGCCCCCGACGATACGGCCGCGCTGCGCCGGCTGGCGGAGGCGGCGGTCGGCGCCGATCTCCTGGTCACGTCCGGCGGCGCCTCGGTCGGCGACCACGATCTCGTGCAGTCGGCGCTCGGCGCCGCCGGGATGCAGCTCGATTTCTGGAAGATCGCCATGCGGCCGGGCAAGCCGCTCATGTTCGGCCGCATCGGTCCGACGGCCGTGCTCGGCGTGCCCGGCAATCCCGTCTCCAGCCTGGTGTGCGCGCTCATGTTCCTCAGGCCGGCCATCGACGTGATGCTCGGCCGGACGGAAGCGGCGCAGCCGCAGCCCACCGCCCGCCTCGGCCGCGATCTGCCGCAGAACGACGGCCGCGAGGACTATCTGCGTTCGCGCCTGTCCTACGACCCCGACGGACGGTTGGTGGCGACACCGTTCGACAAGCAAGACAGCTCGATGCTGTCGCTGATGGCGAAGGCCGACTGCCTGGTGGTGCGCGCGCCGCGGGCGCCCGCGATCAAGGCCGGCGCGACGGTCGCCATCCTGCCGCTCGCCGGCGGTTGCCTGTCCATATAGGGTCCGGAGTGCGGCGCCCCCGTGCGGGCGGCTCTGCCGGCACGGCGCGGCGCGCCGCATCCGTCCGCCCGGACGGCGGCGCGACCGCTTGGCTGCTGCGTTGCGCGCCCGGCCTGGCGACGGTGCTGATCGCCGAGCTCCGCGCCAACGGCCTCGCCGACCGGCGCTCGAAGCCCTCCGTGCTATGGCAACGCAATCACGACCTCGTGTTCCTGCCGCGGCTGGCAGCGGAACCGAAGGCCGGCCAGCTGCGCATCGCCGAGGAGATCCACCGCTGCCTGGTCTATGGCCGCTACAAGATCTCGCTGCGCCAGCTCGACGTTATGGCCGGCACCTTCCGCCCAAAGAAAGGGCACTGGCGTCTGGCGGTGACCGTCGACGGCAACCGCTACAACCGGCATGAGCTGAGCCGCTGGCTCGGCCGCGAGTTGCGGCAGCGCGGCGCAACCCTGGATGACTCGGCACACCGCACGGCGTTCCTCTTCTGCGTCGAGGAGTCCTACTATTTCTGCCTGCCCTTTCGGACCGCGGCCGAGAGCAGCCAACGCGGCCATCGCGTGGCCGAGCGGGAAGGCAGCCTGCCGCCGACCATCGCGGCGGCCATGGCGTTCCTCGGCGACGCCCGCGACGGCGAAACCGTCCTCGATCCGGTGTGCGGCAGCGGGACGCTGCTGGCCGAGGCTTTTGCCTATGTCCCGGGCATTCACGCCATAGGAATAGATTCTGATGCCGCCGCCATCGCCGTCGCGCGCCGCAATCTGGCGCATGTCCGCGGCGTCACGCTCGCGACCGGCGATGCCGGCGCCACGGCGCTGCCGGACGCCAGCGTCGGACTCTTTCTCGCCAACCTCCCGTTCGGCAAGCAGTTCGGCAGCCGGCCGCAAAACCGTCCGCTCTATCACGACATCGTCCGCGAGATGGTTCGCCTGGGCCGGGCCGAGGGCTGGCGAGCCGTCCTGCTGACCTCCGACTCCGAGGCCCTGGAAGCGGCCGCAGCCGACATCGGGACTGTGTTGCTGGCGCGGGCGAGTCCCGTCAAGGTTCGCGGCGAGGCGGCAACCATTTTCATGCTTCGTCCGGACCGACCAGTCCCACCGCGGTCGTAAGGCCGCGGATTTCCGCCGTTTCGGGCGGCTGCAGAAAAAATAAGCGCAGGCAAAAAACACTACTTGACGTTTTCCGAGAACCAAACTAGAACGGGTCAACGTGTTTAGGTTTTGTTCCAAATAGGTGGACTGATCCATGCTGACGAGAAAGCAAAACGAGCTGCTGCTGTACATCAACCGGCATCTCACGGAGAAAGGGATGTCGCCCTCGTTCGATGAGATGAAGGCGGCGCTCGGCCTCAAGTCGAAATCCGGCATTCATCGGCTCATTACCGGCCTCGAGGAGCGCGGCTTCATCCGCCGCCTGGCCCACAAGGCGCGCGCCCTGGAGGTGCTGCGCCTGCCGACGGACCTCGGGATCGGCAACCGGCGCTCGGAGGCCGGCGGCGCCGGCCGCTTCGCGCCCAATGTCATCCAGGGCAACTTCGGTAACCAGCTGACCGGGGCGGCGGTCGCGGCCGAAACCCCGGCCGTGCAGCTGCCGCTCTATGGCCGCATCGCCGCCGGGACGCCGATCGAGGCGCTCAAGGATCACACCAATTCGATCGACGTGCCCGCCAGTCTGCTCGGCCGGGGCGAGCACTACGCGCTGGAGGTCGACGGCGATTCGATGCTCAACGCCGGCATCCTCGACGGCGATACGGTGATCATCGAGCGCTGCGACGCCGCCGACAACGGCACCATCGTCGTGGCCCTGATCGACAACGCCGAGGTGACGCTGAAACGGCTGCGCCGCAAGGGCGATTCGATCGCGCTCGAGCCGGCCAACCCGGCCTACGAAACTCGCATCTTCGGGCCGGATCGCATCAACATCCAAGGCCGCATCGTCGGGTTGCTGCGGCGCTTCTAGGCGGCGCTGCGTGCGGTTCAGCGACGATAGGCTGAGGTGACAGGCAGGCGGGGCGGCGGTTAAGGTGCGGCCCCGCTTCCGGACGTTGCCCTGAGTCCTTCATGAACATTCTCGGATTGCAGTTGTGGCACGACGCCGGAGCGGTCGTCCTGCGCGACGGCCGCGTCGCGTCGTTCGAGCTACTGCCGTCCCGTAAGAAGTTAGCATGGCTCGCTGCTCGACCCCTCAATTTGTCATCGCCGGGCTTGACCCGGCGATCCAGGAAATGGCCGAAATATCGAGCTTATTTGGGCGTCCGCTGGATCGCCGGGTCAAGCCCGGCAATGACGACATTGAAGAATTCGGAACCTTATGTTGAATCCACGACACTAGACCTCCGACGGCCGATCGGGCGGCGGCACGACCCAGGGGCGCTCCCCGCGCAGCTGGCGCACGGAACGGACGTCGATCACGCCATTGTCATCGATCCAGATGGCATGGGCGCCGTCGCGCCATAGATCGAACCAGTCGATGACGATCGCCGGATGCGCGCACGGAATGCGGACGGGCTCGACGCTGACGACCACATCGGCGCTCTGGCAGTCTTCGGGCAGCGCCGCCGGCTGCTGCACCAGGGCTATGGATTTGCCCGAAGCGGTGTAGAGGCAGCCGAGGCTGTCGCAGGCCAACCGGCCGCCGGCGCCGTAGCCGTCTTGCGGCCAGGCAAGCGCCGCCTCGGCCGCCGAACGCCGCAGCCAGATGTCGGCCTCGAAGCGGTCGACCCGGGCGGAGGACAGGAGCATGCCGCCGTCGGGATCGCGGACGGCGAAGAGGCGGCCATCGTCGGCGACGAGGACGTCGGGAGGGTGGGCGAAGAGGACCGTGCCGACTCCGAGCAGGATGGCGGGAATCCCGGCGAGGCGCCATGACCGCTGCCACAGGCAGAGCCACAGTCCTCCCAGCGTGGCGGCCGCAAGCCCCGCCACCGACATCACCGGAACCAGAGAGACCGCGCCGGGCCAGTCGGCGACGGCATGGGCGATATGGATGATGGCGTCGATGCCGCGCCCCATCGGCACGAGCGCCCACCGCTCGAGGCCGAACGGCATCAGCAGCAGCGTCACCACCGCCCATGCCATGACCCAAAACCCTGTCAGCGGCACGGCCACCATGTTGGCGAGCGTGCCGTAGGTGGACATGCGGTTGAAGTGATAGATGGCATAGGGCGCCGTCGCCATCGAGGCGACGAGGCTCGTGAAGATGAAGCCGCCGAGGTAGATGCCGACGCGCGCACGCCAACCGCCTTCCGCCCGCCAGCGCAGGCGCTGCGCCGCCGTGGCCTCATAGGCGGTGACGAGCGCGACGACCGCCGCAAACGACATCTGGAAGCTGGGCCCGATGAGCTCCTCCGGCTGCAGCAGCAAGACGATCACCGCCGCCCATGCCACCGGCGGCATGGAGATCGCGGTCCGGTCCAGGAGCACCGCGAGCAGGAACATGCCGCTCATGGCGAAGGCGCGCACCGCCGGAACCGGCGCCCCCGCGAGAAGGACGTAGAACAGCGTGCCCAACAGCGCCGCGATCGCTCCCCATTTCTTGATCGGATGATAGAGCGCGATCCGCGGCACCAGGCTCAGGAGGCGCCGCACGGCGACGAAGAGGATGCCAGCCACAAGGTTGATATGCAGGCCGGAGATCGAGA
>JBKOWC010000141.1:0-9393 GCA_046724215.1 Pseudomonadota bacterium
CCCTGCAGCAGCGCGACCTGCGTGCTCAGATCGTCGCGCGCCGCGCGCAGCGCGCTCCGATCGTCGGCGATCAGGGCGGTCGTGCGCTGCATGCCCACGATCGTCTGCTGGAGCCCGCGATTCTCCGTCCCCAGGGATTCCAGGCGATCGGAGAGGTCGGCGAGGCGGCGGTCGAGCGCCTGTCGCGCCGCCGCGCTGTCGGCCTGCGCCACGCTCAGCGAATCGAGCCGGCCTTCCAGGTCGGCGAGGCGGCCCGCCAGCGTCCCGTTCGCGGCCTGCTGTCCCGCCAGCCGCTGCTGCGTCAGGCGCCACTGCTCGGCGAAACGATCGCGCTCGCTTTCGGCGTTGTCGCGCGCGGCATCGAGGGAGCCGATATGGGCGCGGATCGCCTGCACCTCTTGCGCGAGCTGCCGGTTGCTGGCGGCGACATCGCCGAGCCGTGCCGTGGCGTCGGCGACCGCCGCGACCGGATCGCCGTCGGCGAGCGGTCCGTTGCCGACGAAGACGGGTGGCAGCGGCGCGCGCTCGTCATCGGCGGTGCGTTGGTCACGCGCCAGATCAAGCATGAACTTCTGGTTGGCGCTCAGCGCCTGCGCCAGTTCCGCGAAGCGCGTCCGCGCCACCACGACCTCGTCGCTCAATGCGGTGAGATGATTGCGCGACGCAACGACTTGCGCGCTGAGAGCGGCGTAGGCGGCCTTCGTCTGCTGCAGCTGGAAACCGCGATGGCTCCAGAGAGAGAGGCTGATGCCGACGCCGGCGGTGGCGAGCACCGACCAGCCAACCACCGCGGTCACGACCGAGGCCGCGGCGATCTGCTGCCGGCGACTGACGGTCATGTATTTGACGCGGCCGTTTGACCGCAGCAGAATTTCGCGCGGTGCGAAGACTCGGTTGATCTCGTCCAGGAATTGTCGTCGGAGCGTCCGCACTTGTCCCCGCATCAAGCCTCCGCTCGGATTCATGGACGCGGGCGTGCCGCGCCGATGATCAAAACACCCCTCGTCGCGTCGTTGCGCGACCTAATCCACCCCGCAGATTTGCCACTTTCCCCCGCCGCCTCCCCGACGGCCGGAGGAATGAAAGCCTGACTTCCAGCGATGCCGCTTTGCGCGGCACTCATGCGTTAACCAAACCGTAGACGGGGCATTGGCGGGATGCAAGCCGATTTTTCGGCCCTGCTGCCAGAACTCAGTCTTATGCCGAGCCGTTCGGGACCGGCCGCCTCGCGATGACGAAATTCTGCTCCACGTAGGCGATGATCTGCGCGACCGATTCCTCGACCGACATCCGTTCCGTATCGACCAGCAGCTCGAAGTTCTCGGGCGCCTCATAGGGGGCGGTAATGCCGGTGAACTCGGCGATCTCGCCGCGGCGTGCCTTCTGGTAGAGGCCCTTGGGATCGCGCTTCTCGCAGGTCGCGAGGCCGGCGTGGATGTAGATCTCGTGGAACCGGTCCTTGGCCGCCTGGCGCGCGCGCTGGCGATCGGCGCGGTAGGGCGAGATGAACGAGGTGATCGTGATGAGGCCGGCATCGGCGAACAGCGCCGCGACCTCGCCGATGCGGCGGATGTTCTCGGCGCGGTCCTCCGGCGAGAATCCGAGGTTGGCGCTGAGGCCCTGGCGCACGTTGTCGCCGTCGAGCACGTAGACGTTGTAGCCGCGGCGGAACAGTTCCTGCTCCACCGCCATCGCCAGGGTCGACTTGCCCGACCCCGAGAGGCCCGTGAACCACAGGACGCCGCCGCGGTGGCCGTTGCGGGTCGCCCGGTGCTCGGCGACGATGCGGTGGCTCTCGGTGCGCAGGTTGCTCGACTTGATCGTGAGAGCGTCACGCTGATTGGGATAGCCCTCCATGTCGACGATGCCGCCGGCCAGGATATTGACGCCGTCGCTGAGCACGAAGCGGCCGGTACGCGGCAGCGTGTGCGCCTCGTCGAGCGCCAGGATGGCGCGCGTCCGCAGGATGACGTCGGCGACGCCATGCCGCGGCACGGCCGTCGCCTCCATGCGGACCGACAGGTCCTCGGTGTCGTAGAGCCGCTCGATACCCTGCACCGTCACGGCCACGTCGCGCGTCGCGATGCGCAGCCGGTATTCCTGGCCGACTTCCAGCGGTCGGTGGCCGAGCCAGAACAGACGGCCGCGGAAGACGTTCGTCTCGATCGGCGCTTCCGGTTCGGTGCTGGCGACGGCGCCGCGCTCGACGAACAGCTGCTCGTCGAGTGTGATCCCGACCGATTGCCCGGCCTGCGCCTCCGATGGCGGCGACGCCACGTTCCACGCCTCGATGCTGGCGACGTGCGCCGCCTTGTTGCTCGGCGAGAACAGCAGGCGGTCGCCGACCCGCAAGCGGCCGGTCTCGATGCGGCCGACGAGGATGCGCCGGTCGTCGAACTTGTAGACGTCCTGGATCGGCAGCCGCAGCGGCAGGTCGGTCGGCCGCGGCGGCGGCCGCAGCCCGGCCAGCGCCTCCATGACCGTCGATCCGCCGTACCACGGCATCCCCGCTGCCCGGTTGGCGATGTTGTCGCCGTCGCGTGCCGAGACCGGTATGAAATGCGCGGCACTGAAACCGATGCTCTCGAGATACTGCGCGTAGGCCGTGCGGATCTCGTCGAAGCGCGCCTGCGAATAATCGATCATGTCCATCTTGTTGACGATGACCACGAGCTGGCGGATGCCGAGCAGGTGCAGGAGGAAGCCGTGCAGCCGCGACTGCTGCTGGATGCCCTGCCCGGCGTCGATGAGCACCAGCGCCGCGTCGGCGGTCGCCGCCCCCGTGACCATGTTCTTGATGAACTCGCGGTGGCCGGGCGCGTCGATGATGACGTAGTCGCGCTGCGGCGTGCGCAGCCAGATCTGCGCGGTGTCGATGGTGATGCCCTGGTCGCGCTCGGCCTGGAAGGCGTCCATCAGGAACGCCCACTCGAACGGCATGCCGCGCCGTTCGCACATCGCCTTGATGGCCTCGAACTTGCCCTCCGGCAGCGAGCCGGTGTCGTAGATCAGGCGGCCGACCAGAGTCGACTTTCCGTGATCGACATGGCCGACGATGACGATGCGCAGCTGATCGCGCAGACCGGCGGTGGCGGGTTGGGTCAGGGGCACGACGACGGATTCGGCGCGCGACATCACATGTACCCCTCGGCGCGCAGCCGCTCGAAGGCGTCCTCGGTCTCGCGGTCCATGGCGCGGCCGGCCCGCTCCGAGGTCTTCGTCGTTTCCAGCTCGGCGATGACCTCGTCGAGGGTCGCGGCATTGCTGTCGATGGGAAAGGTGATGTCCTGATCGCCGAGCGAGCGGTAGCGCTTGCCGGGCTTGCCGCTGCCGGGACCGCCCGGGCCGGGCGCGAAATAGAGGCCGATCACGGGAATGCCTTCGCGCCGGATGTAGTGCCAGATGTCGATCTCGGTCCAATGCAGCAACGGATGCACCCGCAGGTGCGTGCCGGGCGGCAGGTCGGTGTTGAACTGGTCCCAGAACTCCGGCGGCTGGTCCTTGAAGTCCCACTGGCCGGTGTCGCCGCGCGGGCTGAAGACGCGCTCCTTGGCGCGCGTCGCCTCCTCGTCGCGGCGGATGCCGGCGATGATGCCGGTGAAGCCGTGCTTGGCGATGGCGGCGCGCAGGCCCAGGGTCTTGCGCTGGCCCGAGCGCGCGTTCGGCGGCAATGTCGGATCGGTCGCCTCGTAGGGCGGGCAGTCCTCGACGATCAGGTTCAGCTTCCACTGCTTCGCATAGCGGTCGCGGAACTCGTACATGGCGCGGAACTTCCTGCCGGTGTCGACATGCATGACCGGGAAGGGCACATGGCCGAAGAACGCCTTCTTGGCCAGCCAGACCATGACGTTGCTGTCCTTGCCCAGCGACCACAGCATGGCCAGCTTGTCGATGCGGTTGAAGGCCTCGCGCAGGATGTAGACGCTTTGCGATTCCAGATGATCGAGGTGGTTCATTCTTGGCGTTGTGGTTTGCATGAACAGGCGCCGGTTGCGGCATCCGGAACCGGGCGCGCGCCGACCCAAGGCGTGACGGCGTTTACAGGCCCCGGCGGCCAAAATCAACCCATTTCACCGGGGTTTGCCGGCTGTCGAATATCGCGTTAAGGAACGGATATTTTTCCGCTCCCTCGCCCGCCTATCAATGCCCGACATCACCCTTGGCATCTTCATCCTGACCTATGTCGGCATGGCCATCGGCCGCATTCCGGGGCTGCGCACCGACCGGGCCGGCCTCGCCGCCATCGCCGCCATTCTGATGATCGTGGTTAACGGGGCCGACCTGCGGCGCGCCACCGGCTGGGTCGACTTCCCGACCCTGGCGCTGCTCTTCGGTCTCATGGTGCTGTCCGGACTCTTCGGCATCAGCGGCTTCTACGACTATTGCGCCTATCGCATCACCCACGCGCGCGGTTCGCCGCAGCGGTTGCTCGCGGTAACCATCGTCGTCTGCGCCGCGCTGTCGGCGGTGCTCGCCAACGACATCGTCGCCTTCGCCGTGCCGCCCCTGCTCTGCCTCGGCCTCGTGGCGCGGCGGCTGGATCCGGTTCCCTTCCTGATCGGCCTTGCCGCCGCGAGCAACGTCGGCTCCGCGGCGACCGTCATCGGCAATCCCCAGAACATCCTGATCGGGCAGGTCGGCCATCTCGATTTCTGGCGGTTCCTCGCCGTCTGCGGGATTCCCTCGCTGATCGGCTTGGGCATCATCCATGGCGTCATCTGCTGGCAATGGCGCGGGCGCTGGACTCTTCCGGAGACGCCCGAGGCCGCCGAATCTAAGCCGCCGCGGCTGCACCGTTGGTCCCTGATCAAGGCCCTCGTGATCACGGCGGCGCTGCTGATCGCCTTCGGCGTCGGCGCGCCACGCGACCTCTCGGCCCTCTTCGCCGCCGCCGCGCTCTTCACCAGTCGGCGGCACGAGACGCGGGCCCTCGTCGGCACCGTCGACTGGAGCCTGCTCATCCTGTTCGGCGGCCTGTTCATCGTCACCGGCGTCTTCGCCGACCTGCCGGAGACGCAGCGGTTGTTCGGCGACCTCGTTCACCGGGGATGGCTGCCCGACCGCTTGTCCGTGCTGGCGCCGCTGACGCTGCTCCTCAGCAACACGATCGGCAACGTGCCCTCGGACATCCTGCTGCTGCAGGTCTGGCGCCAGCCGCCGCAGGAGGCCCTCTATGCGCTGGCGCTGATGTCGACGCTGGCCGGCAACCTGCTGCTGACCGGCAGCCTCGCCAACCTGATCGTGGCGGAACGCGCGGCGACGGTCGGGAGCCGCCTGCCCTTCCTCGCTCATGCCCGAGCGGGCATCCCCATCACGCTCCTCACCTCGGCGGTCGCCGGCCTGTGGCTGTGGCTGACCGGGATCGTGCCGTTCTGATCGCGCTCAGGCCGGCGACGCCTCCGGCCGCCGCCATTCGAACACCGCGATAAGACAGCCGGTCGTGGTCCAGGAGTTATGGTGCGTGCCGGCTTCGTAGCTCACGAAGTCGCCCGTCCGAAATACCGTCCCGTCGCTATCGACGAGCTCGCCCTCGAGCATCAGGAAGTCCTCCACCCCCGGATGGTCATGCGCGATCGTCACGGCGCCTGGCCGCATGCGCATGAGGTAGCAACCCTGCCCCGTCGCGCGGTCGAAGCTGATCGGCAGCCAGCCCATCTCCGGCTGCAGCGGACCGTCGAGGTCGTAGGGAAGGAACGCGACGTTCCGCGTATCGACGACCCGGCGGCCTTTGCTCGAGCCCGTCATGGCCAGGTAATCCTCGATCCCCTGATGCACGGCCGCCACGATGCGCCCTCCCCGTCCGGCAGACAAGCGGCGCGCATCGCGGTGGCTCACACGGCATAACAAGCGCGTGAGAGGAGCGCGAGGCCATAGTCCGCCGGTGCCCCCCATGATAGCAGTTGACCGTCGCACAGCCGATTTCACCCACGACACAGCTTGGGAGACGCTCGACATGAAAACCGCCATCCTCGTTGCCTCCGCGCTCGCCGTCGCGCTGACGATGTCGGTCGCGCCGAAGGCCAAGGCCGACGACCAGGAGAAATGCTTCGGCGTCGCCAAGGCCGGCAAGAACGACTGCAAGGCCGGCAGCCACTCTTGCGCCGGTCACTCGACGGTCGACGCCGATCCCGCCTCCTTCGTGCTGGTGCCGGCCGGCACCTGCGAGAAGATCAGCGGCGGCAGCCTGCAGCCGAAGGCCTGACGCCACAGCCGAAAACGCATGACAGCACGCCCGGCGCCCGCAGCGACGGGAGCGGGCGCGCCCGATAAAGGGGAGGTCACCATGCAATCCACGATCATCGTTGCCGCGGCAATGGCAGCGGCTCTGGCGCTGACGGGTTGCGCCACCGACACGAAGCAGACCGCGCAGACGCAGCAGAAGGCGGCGGCCGAGAAGTGCTTCGGCATCGCCAAGGCGGGCCAGAACGACTGCAAGGCCGGGAGTCACAACTGTAAGGGCCAGTCCACGGTCGATGCCGATCCGCAGTCCTTCATGCTCCTGCCGGCCGGCACCTGCAGCAAGCTCGTCGGCGGTACCGCCGCCTGACCGCCGAGCGCGCCACATCGTATAAATAAACTTCGCGTGACATCGGCCGCGGCCGCCTACCGCCCAAGGCGGCTGCGTGCTACATGCTCGACCGTCGCTTTGCCTTTCGGAGGAGCTTGGAGATCATGAAGACCACCGTTCTGGTCGCGTCCGCTCTCGCCACCGTGCTGTCGATGTCGGTCGGCGGCGGCGCGTCCGCCGCCGACAACGAGAAATGCTACGGCGTCGCCAAGGCCGGAAAGAACGATTGCCAGACGGCGACCCACAGCTGCGCCGGCACGTCGACCACGGACGCCGATGCCGCCTCGTGGATCTACCTGCCGGCCGGCACCTGCGAGAAGCTCGCCGGCGGCAGCCTGCAGCCGAAGGCCTGAGGCGCGGGACCCGGTTCGTGGGCGAGCGGCCGGACGCGAACCACCGTGACAGCCCGATTCCGGCGCGCGCCGGGATCGGGCTCAGGCATCAGCACTATCGCGCCGTCGTCGAGGGCAAGCCGGCCGTCGGCTGGCTCGAGGTGCACAGCGAGAACTATTTCGGCGGCGGCCGCCCGCTCGCCTTCCTCGAAGCGGCGCGTGCGGACTACCCGGTGAGTCTGCACGGCGTCGGCCTTTCGCTCGGCACCGACGGTCCGCTCGATCGCGCGCATCTCGGCCGCATCAGGGCCCTCATCGATCGCATCGAGCCGGGCCTCGTCTCCGAGCACGTGTCCTGGAGCGTGACCGGCGGCGTCTATCTGAACGACCTGCTGCCGTTGCCCTATACGGAGGAATCGCTGGCGGTGCTCTCTGCCCATGTGCGGGAGACGCAGGATTACCTCGGCCGCCAGATCCTCGTCGAGAATCCGTCGACCTATCTGCAGTTCACGCATTCGACGATCCCCGAATGGGAATACATCGCCGGGATCGTCGAGCGCAGCGGATGCGGCCTTCTGCTCGATGTGAACAATATCTACGTCAGCGCCGGCAACCACGGCTTCGACGCGCGTCGCTATCTCGACGCCGTGCCCGCGGCGGCCGTGCGCGAGATCCATCTCGCCGGCCATTCGCTCCGCGAGCTGGGGAAGGTCTCCCTCCGCATCGACGATCACGGCTCGGCGGTCTGCGACGGCGTCTGGCAACTCTATGCAGCGGCGGTGGCACGGCTTGGTCCCGTCCCGACGCTGATCGAATGGGATAGCAACCTGCCGGAGCTTCCCGTCCTGGTGGCCGAGGCGGAGAAGGCGGACCGGATCCTCGGCACGGCGAAGGAGGCGCGCGGTGCTGTCGCTGCGTGACCTGCAAACGGCGATCGGCGCGCATGTGCTGGACGCCGCGGCGCTCGACGGTCCTTCCCTGGCATCGCATATCCGTGCCGACGGGCTGCCGTTCGAGAAGCGCCTGCAGGTCTATCACAACAACACCTACGGCAGCCTGACGGAGGCGCTGAAGGACACCTTCCCGGTCGTCTGCGAGCTGGTCGACGAGCGGTTCTTCAAGTTCGCGGCGCACGCGTACATCAAGCAGCATCCGCCGCGCGCGCCGCGCCTGGCCGAGTACGGCGTCGATTTCGCTGCGTTCCTCGCCGGCTTCGAGCCGGCCCGATCGCTGGCCTATCTCCCCGACGTCGCCGGCCTCGAATGGGCGATCAACGAGGCCTACCACGCAGCGGATGCACCGAACCTCGATCCGTCGCGCATCGCCGCCGTGCCGCAGGAGCGCTACGCGGCGCTTGCCTTCGTCGCCCATCCTTCCTGCCGACTCTTCGAGTCATCCTTTCCCGTGGATCGCATCTGGCAGGCGCATCAGCCCGGCGGCGATCTTGCGACACCGATCGACCTGTCCGCGGGCGGATGCCGGCTGCTGGTCGACCGCCGGGATGACGAGATTCGGTTCCTGTCATTGGATGCATCCGGCCTCGCGTTCATCGCGGACCTCGTCGCCGGTCGCACGCTGCAGGTTGCCTATGAGGCGGCCGCCGCGGTCGACCCGACCTTCGACCTGGTCGGCGCCCTCGGAACGCATCTCGGCCGCGGCAGCTTCGCCGATTTCGTCGATCCAGCCGCATAGCGGAAACCATCCGATGAACGCGTCAGCCGCTCCCACCGGGCTCATCGGGCTGTGTCGCTCGGTCATTCTGTGGCTCGAGCGCGTGCCGATCGCGCTGCCGGCCCTCGTCCTGCGGCTCGGCGTGGCGCTGGTCTTCTGGCGCTCGGGCCAGAGCAAGCTGCCGTTCGGCAACGACACGATCATCACGCTGTTCCGCGAGGAGTACCGCGTGCCGCTGCTGCCGCCCGAGCTGGCCGCCTACCTGGCGACTACCGTCGAGCTCAGCTGTCCGGTGCTGCTCGTCCTTGGTTTCCTCACCCGTCCGGCCGCCGCCATCCTGCTGGCGCAGACGCTGATCATCCAGATCTTCGTCTATCCCATGAACTATCCCGACCATCTGCTCTGGGCCGGACCACTGCTCTATCTGCTGCTGCGCGGCCCGGGCGCCGTGTCGTTTGACGCGGCGATCCGCAACCGCGCCATGGGCGCTGCCTGAGCAGGAGCGATTTGAAGCCGCCGGGCATTCGGTGGGTCTGACGAACGGACGCCGGTCCGTCTCTGATTTACGCAATCGATTACGCAAACCGGCAGAATCTTCTTGACAGAAATAGGAGCGATCTCCTAGAATCGAATAATGGTTGATGGAGTCGCGCGTCCGGAAAAGGGCGGCGGCTCCATCGCCGTTTTGGGCCGCCGTGCACGGCGGCCTGGGCCGGGAAGCCGGCCCCGCGGCATCGCATCCTTCGATGCGCCGCCGTCGACTTATGCCGGCGTCGACTGCCACCGGCCCCGCCCGACAAAAAGGCCGCCAAGAGCCTGTCC
>JBKOWC010000047.1:0-10410 GCA_046724215.1 Pseudomonadota bacterium
CGATATCGTAGGCGAGCGCAAGGGTGACGACATCCGCCTCCAGTCCGTCGATCACCGCGCGGGCCTGCTTGCCGGAGCCGCCGTTCGAGGTGTTGACGGTCAGATCGTCGCCGGTCTTCGCCTTCCATACCTTGGCGAAGACATCGTTGTAGTCCTTGTACAGCTCGCGGGTCGGATCGTAGGAAACATTGAGCAGCGTGACCGTGGCCGCCGCGGCATGCCGCAGCGGCAGAAGACCGGCGAGCAATGCCCCGCCGGCGATGGCAGCCCCCTGCCGCAAAGCAGATCGACGGCCGATGAGCGCGGGGACCTGCCCCGTCGATCGTCCGCGTCCTCGAATCTCGCTCATGTCAGTTGCTCCTCGGTGTGTAGGTTGCCTTGGGCTGTGTCTGCAGCGCCGGCCCGACTCTGGCGTCGGCTTCTGCGGCCGCCAACCAAGAAAATCTATGGACCCACTGTAGAATTTTATCGCGTGGTGACGGGAGTATCACGCGGCATCGCACCCCCTGACCCTCACGGAACGATCTCGCATGGCTGCCCGGCTCGCCGAGATCGACCCGACTCTACCCAGGACTCGACGGGCGGGCCAATCTATTCCATGCGCGGCTCGGCTGTGCCGGCCACCGACCTGAACTGGCTTCGCTGGCCGCGGTAGAATCCATGACACAGCGCCGAGCCTTGGACGCGGACCCGATCCAATCAGCCTGCCGCCCGCGCCACGAGTTTTCTCCCGGCAGGAGCGACGAAGCGTTCTTCGATGCGGGCCGCCACCTGCCAGCACTGTTCGCGAATGTCGGGCACCGATGTGATTTCCCAGAAATGGCCGCGCGTGACCGGACCCAGGGCAAAGATGGACGGCGACGGCACGCCCCACCGGTTCACGAGTGCGGACTCCGCTGTCACGTCGAGGCCCAGGTTGAGCGGGTCGGGACGCGCCATTCCCTGCGCCAGCAGATCCTGCACCAGGACGCTGTCGACCCGGCCGTAGTCGCACTGCGGCCCGGAGCAGTCTATCACGCGCGCCACCCGCAGGGTCTCGATCTGGTCGGATCCGCGGCGCCGCAGCGAGACGCTGACGCCCTGCCGATCGGGCGCCATCGACTGCACGCGCGCCGCCCACACGCTGAGCTGGCGGCCGCGAACCGCCCGGTCGATCGCGTCCGCCACTTTCGGCGCCATGCGGTGCCGGTGGACGTCCCACCATGGCCGCAGATGACGGAGAAAGCGCCGCTTCTGTGCATTCGAAAGGCCTTGCCAGATCTGCTGCGTGTGCGGCCGCAGGGCATCGACGACCGAACGCCACACCTCGGCCTCATCGCCGCGCTCTTGCACCTCCCTGCGTACCAGCTGCAACAACGCAACGACCGACGACATATCGGTCCGCGATAGATCCGGCAGGCGATGCGGCGGCGCCTCGCCGTGCCGTCGCGGCAACAGGCCGCGTCGCGACACGGCATAGATGGGACCTCTGTGCGCCTGGTCGAGCAGCGAGATGACCGTATCGACCATGGTCAACCCTGTCCCGATCAGAAGCACGGGCGATTCGGGGTCGAGACCGGCGAGCGCCTGCGGACGCCAGGGATTGCCGTAGTAGTGCCCGGCCGCGTCGTCATGCGGGAAATTGCCGATGGCGAGGACGGCCGCATCCGCCTCGTATCGCCGCCCGCCACGCACCTCGACGCTGAGACCGCGGGACCGCTGCCGGATCGCAACCGCTTCATCCGGCACCAGATAGAGATTGCGGCCGTTGCCGCCCTGCCAGATCTCGTTGCCGAGAAGCTCCTGGATGTAGGTTCCGTAGAGCCGCCGCGGAACGAAGGTGTCGGCACCATGCCCGTCGATGTCGAGGGGTCCCTTTGCGTCGGCGTAGCTGCGGAGCCATCTGAGAAAATGCTCGGGTTCGTCGGCGAAGGCGCTCATGCGACTCGCGCGGACGTTCAGCAGATGATTGGGATTGCCGGTCGAATAGGCCAATCCGCGACCGAACTTCGTGTTCTTGTCGATCAGATAGATGCGGGAGCCCGGCAGGAAGCGCCGCAACAGCTGCACGGCCAGGAGAGAGCCGCTGAAGCCGGCGCCGATGATCGCGAGTCGCGCATTGCCTTCTGATGTCACTGCTTCCTCCCTGCCATCGATGAAAGGCGGCTCACTCATGGCCGCGGGGTGACGATCGATCAAGCCAAGCGAAGGTTGTGACGAAGTCGCACCTCACGATGTTCGACGCGGACGGCGGCGATGGTCGGTTTGATTTGCCGTCGGCGGCAACAAAGAATTTCTTGTGGAGAGCACAAGTTTTTCTGACTTGCATCGGCCATTGCGGGCCGCCGGGTCAAAGGCGAGGCTTGCATCGAGGTCGCGACCGATCGAAACTGCTCCGGCCGCTGCGTGCGATGGGAGCTTGCGACAGGATGAGCAGCGATACACCGAAAGACTGGCGTCATGACGGCGTGAGAGTCGTGCCGGCTTCGTCGCTCGATCCCAATACGGCGCAGACGCCGGGGATGTCGCGGGCGGCAGCCATCAACTTCGCCAGGGTCGGCGCCGAGAAGCTGTGGGCAGGCACGGTCACCATCCACCCCAACGCCAAGACCGGGGCGCATCATCACGGCGCTCTCGAGAGCATCATCTATGTGGTTCGCGGCCGCGCCCGCATGCGCTGGGGCGAGCGGCTCGAGTACGTCGCCGAAGCCGGCCCCGGCGACTTCATCTATGTTCCGCCCTACGTTCCGCACCAGGAGATCAACGCGGGAGCCGCCGAGCCGTTGGAATGCGTCCTCGTGCGCAGCGGCCAGGAACCCGTGGTCGTCAACCTGGATATCGAGCCGGTGGAGAAACCGGAGAGCGTCCCCTGGATCGATCCGATCCACCGGGCGTGACTGGCGCATCGGTATCGCAACATCATTTTTCGATCCGAGCCGAGTCGACGGAGATTCTGCGACCGAGTGTCGCTGTAAGGTCCTTGCAGTGGATAAGAGATGCTGGCTGGTTTGAGCCATATCAATTCGGCCGGAGCCGGTGTCGCTATTTTGTCGTATTTTTCGTGGTAAGACCCGCGCAGAACCCCAGTGAACGAGGTGTGTCGTGAAGCAGGACCAAGTGACGGCTGACACCTCTCGCGGCGACGACACCAACCCCTGGACGGCTTGGATGGGTGCGAGCCTCGGCATGCCGTATCCCGGCGGCCCGGCCCAGGATGCGTGGTCGTACTGGCGCGATGCGTGCCAACGCGCGGTGCTGTTCTGGGATGTGATGCGGCAGCGGGGCGACAACTACTTCGCGAACACCGCGAAGACGGCACCGAACGTCCTCAAGTTCGAGTTCGCGCTGGTTGCCGATGGCCGCAAATTGCCGCGGCCGGTGAACTATGCGCTCGTCCGCATCACGCCGCCGGCCGGCGTCGAGACCGACCCGCGGAAGCGGCCGTTCGTCGTCGTCGACCCGCGCGCCGGTCACGGACCGGGCATCGGCGGCTTCAAGGCGGAAAGCGAGATCGGCGTCGCGCTCAAGGGAGGCCATCCCTGCTACTTCGTCGGCTTCCTTCCGGAACCCATGCCGGGCCAGACGATCGAAGACATCATGAACGCCGAGGCGACGTTCCTCGAGCGGGTCATCGAGCTGCACCCGGAGGCTGAGGGAAAGCCCGCCGTGATCGGCAACTGCCAGGCGGGCTGGGCCGTGATGATGCTGGCCGCCGTCAGGCCGGAGCTTTTCGGCCCGATCCTGATCGCCGGATCACCGCTCTCCTATTGGGCTGGGGTGCGCGGCAAGAATCCGATGCGCTACACCGGCGGGCTGCTCGGCGGCAGCTGGCTCACGGCGCTGTACGGCGATCTCGGCAACGGCAAATTCGACGGCGCCTGGCTGGTGGCCAACTTCGAGAACCTCAACCCGGCCAACACCTGGTGGACGAAGCAGTACAACCTCTATTCCAAGATCGACAGCGAGGCCCCCCGCTATCTCGGCTTCGAGGACTGGTGGGGCGCCCCTGTCCTGCTGAACGCCGAAGAGATCCAGTTCATCGTCGATCAGCTCTTCGTCGGCAACAAGCTGGCCACCGCGGAGATCGTGACCGCCGCCGGGGCACGCCTGGACCTGCGCAACATCCGCTCCCCGGTCATCGTCTTCTGCTCGAAGGGCGACAACATCACGCCGCCACAGCAGGCCCTCGGCTGGATCCTCGATCTCTATGAGAGCGTCGATGACATCCGGGCGCATGGACAGACCATCGTCTACTCCGTCCACGAGTCGGTCGGTCATCTCGGCATCTTCGTCTCCGGCTCGGTGGCGAAGAAAGAGCATGACGAGTTCACCAGCAACATCGACCTGATCGACGTGCTCCCGCCTGGTCTCTACGAGGCGGTCATGACGCCCAAGGACCCCAACGACCCGACGGCCGACCTCATCGCCGGCGACTACCTCGTCCGCTTCGAGGTACGCGACCTCGATGCCATCCGGTCGCTCGGCGGCAACGACATCGAGGACGAGCGGAAGTTCGCCACCGTCGAGCGGATATCCGAGATCAACCTCGGGCTGTACCGGACGTTCCTGCAGCCCTGGGTGCGGGCGTTTGCCAATGAGGCGTCCGCCGACTGGATGCGCCGGCTGCATCCCCTGCGGCTGCAATACGAATTGTTCTCCGACAGCAATCCGTTCATGCGCGCCCTGCTGCCGGTGGCCGAGCGGGTCCGTGGCGATCGGCAACCCGCGGCGGGCGAAAACCAGATGCTGCAGGCGCAAGGCGAGATCTCGAAGCAGATCGAGAAGATGCTGGAGAGCTATGGCGAGATGCGGGACCGGGCCCTCGAAGAGCTGTTTCACGCTACATACGGATCGCCGCTGCTGCAGGCCATGGTCGGGCTCAAGGCCAGCGATGCAAGGCCGCGCCGAAACCCTGGCACGGATGCCGAGCATGTGGCCGCCGTTGCCCGCCATATCGCGGACTTCAGGGCGCGCCTCGGCGACGGCGGCCCGCGCGAGGCCGCCATTCGCGCGCTCCTCTACATCCGGTTGGCCGAAGGCGCTGCCGACGAACGGGGACTGGCCCTCCTTCGGCGCATCCGCGACGAGCATGGCGGCAGCATGACGCTGGCCGAATTCAAGCAGCTTGTCCGCGAGCAGTTCTTCATGCTGCTGCTGGACCAGGAGCGCGCCCTCGGCGCCATCCCCTCCATGCTCGCGAAGGATCGGGAAGGCGCGGCGCGGGCCGCTCGCGACATGCAGCGGATGACCGAGGTTGTCGGCCTGAAGACGAAAGCGGCGCAAGCGCGCCTCGCCGAGATCGACGCGATGTTCGCGGCGGTCGGAAGGGCTTCGAATTCGGATGTCGATCGGCTCGGTAACGCCGTATCCGCCGGTTTCCAGGCAGGCTCTGCCCCCCGCGCCAGGAATGCGAAGAAGCCGGCGGCATGACTTCTTCAAGGGTTCCGATGAACGACGAACCCGAGGCAGCGCCGGCGCGTCGGCACGCGAAATACGACCGGCTGGTCGCCGCAGCGCGCGACATACCGGCGGTGCCGACGGCCGTGGCGCACCCCTGCGACGAGTCTTCGCTGAAGGGCGCGCTCGACGCCGCGGCGGCCGGAATGATCCAGCCAGTCCTCGTCGGCCCGGACGCGAAGATCCGCGGCGTCGCCGAAAAGCTCGGGGTCGATATCGGTAAGGCGGAAATCGTCGACGTTCCCCACAGCCACGCCGCCGCCGCCAAGGCGGTGGAACTCGTCCGCACCGGCCGCGTCCAGCTCATCATGAAGGGCAGCCTGCACTCGGATGAACTGTTGGCCGAGATCACGCGACGAGAGACCGGCCTCCGGACGGAGCGAAGGATCAGCCACGTCTTCATCATGGACGTGCCGACCTATGCCAAGACCCTCTTCATCACCGACGCGGCGGTCAACATCTTCCCCGACCTCGAGGCCAAACAGGACATCGTCCAGAACGCGGTCGACCTTCATATCGGACTCGGCCTGGGGCCGCCGAAGGTCGCGATCCTCTCGGCGGTCGAGACCGTCACCCCCAAGATCCCGTCGACGATCGACGCGGCGGCCCTTTGCAAGATGGCCGACCGCGGCCAGATCGTGGGCGCCGAACTCGACGGCCCGCTCGCCTTCGACAACGCCATCAGCCCCGAAGCGGCGCGGATCAAGGGCATTCGCTCCACCGTCGCCGGCCAGGCCCAGATCCTGATCGTCCCGGACCTCGAGGCCGGCAACATGCTGGCCAAGAATCTGACCTTCCTTTCGAATGCGGATGCCGCCGGAATCGTGCTGGGCGCGCGCGTGCCGATCATCCTCACGTCGCGGGCCGACGACGTCAGGACGCGCATGGCATCTTGCGCCATTGCGGCGCTCTACGCCGACAGCCTGCGCAGGAACCAGCCGGTCCGGGCCTGAGCCGATGGTCGAGACCATTCTGGTCCTCAACGCCGGCAGTTCCAGCATCAAGTTTCAGCTTTTCGCGGTCGGCGGGGACGCCAGCCTCACGCGGCGCCTGAAGGGGCAGGTCGACGGGATCGGGACGCGCCCGCATTTGCTTGCAAAGGGCAAGGACGGCGAGACCCTGGTCGACAATACCTGGCCCGCGACCGCCGTCGCCGATGTGCCGGCCGCCCTCGACAAGACCGTTACTTGGCTGCAGCAGCAGCTGGGTGGCGCGTTGCCGTCGGCCATCGGCCACCGCGTGGCGCATGGCGGCCCCGATTTCGCCGAACCGACACTGATCGATGACACGGTTCTCGACCGGCTGGCACGCCTGGTGCCTCTGGCCCCGTTGCATCAGCCGAACAACCTGGCGCCGATCCGGGCGATCCGGGCCCGGCGTCCGGCGTTGCCGCAGGTGGCCTGCTTCGACACCGCTTTCCATCGCGGCCATTCCGAGGTCGCCCAGCGCTACGCCATCCCGGACGCGCTGCACGCCGAGGGCGTGCGCCGATACGGGTTCCATGGCCTGTCCTACGAGTTCATCGCCTCCTCGCTGCCGCGTGTCGCACCGGCCATCGCCGGCGGCCGTGTGGTCGTCGCACATCTCGGCAGCGGCGTGTCCATGTGCGCCATCGCGGCCGGCCGCAGCATCGACAGCACGATGGGATTCACCGCGCTGGACGGCGTGCCGATGGGCACGCGCAGCGGACAGATCGACCCCGGCGTCCTGCTTTATCTCATGACTACGAGAGGCTGGGATCCGGCGCGGCTCGAACATTTCCTCTACCAGGAGTGCGGGCTGAAGGGCCTCTCAGGCGTCAGCAACGACATGCGCGACCTGCTGGCATCCGACGCGCCGCTTGCCAAACTTGCGGTCGACTATTTTGTCTACCGCATCCTGCGCGAAACAGGCGCGCTTGCCGCCGCCATGGGCGGCATCGATGGCTTCGTCTTCACCGGCGGGATCGGTGAGAACGCCGTGCCCATCCGGGCCCGCGTATGCCAAGGGCTGGCCTGGCTCGGGCTCGAGCTGGATGAGAGCGCCAACGGGCGACATGGGCCTCGGATTTCGAGCGCCGGCTCACGCCTCTCGGCCTGGGTCATCGCCACCGACGAGGAGCGCATGATCGCGCGTCATACGAACGCGCTCCGCCGCGGCAGGACCGCCGCCTGACAGGTCGGCGGCGACCGCTGTCACCACGACAAGGCTCGAGGAAAGGAAGCGACATCCATGATCGATTTCTCATCCCTGCCCTTGCTCAAGGGAAGGAAGGCGCTGGTGACCGGGATCGCGAACGATCAGTCGATCGCCTGGGGTTGCGCCAAGGCGTTCCGTCTCCTCGGCGCTGACCTCGCGATCACCTACCTCAATGACAAGGCCAAGCCGCACGTGGAGCCTCTCGCGCGGTCGATCGACGCCTCCATCGTCATGCCTCTCGATCTTCGAGTCGAGGGGCAGCTCGAGGCAGTGTTCGAGAGAGTGGAGAAGGACTGGGGCGTCCTCGACCTGGTGCTGCATTCCATCGCCTTCGCGCCGAAGGAAGACCTGCAGGGCCGCGTCGTCGACTGCTCGCGGGATGGATTCCGGCTCGCCATGGAGGTGTCGTGCTGGTCCTTCATCCGGATGGCCAAGCTCGCAGAACCGCTGATGACCCGCGGCGGCGCGCTCTTCACCATGACCTACTACGGCTCCCAGATGGTGGTCGAGCACTACAACATGATGGGGCCGGTGAAGGCGGCCCTCGAATCGGCGACCCGCTACATGGCCGCCGAGCTCGGCCCCAAGGGGATCCGCGTGCACGCGATATCGCCAGGGCCGCTCAAGACCCGCGCGGCATCCGGCATTCCCGAATTCGACCAGCTGCTCGAGAAGGCCCAGGAGAAGGCGCCGGCGCGCAGCCTCGTGTCGATCGACGACGTCGGAGTCGCGGTTGCGTTTCTTGCCACGGATGCGGCGAAACTGATCACTGGGGAGACGCTCTATATCGACGGCGGCTACCACATCATGGACTGAGACTCGTGTGCCGGCTGAAGGCAAGGCTCGGCCGACGCCGCGCGCTCAACGCTAGCCTGCGGCACAGAGTATAGCGGGAGCTGTCACATAAGTGAAATGGCCGTCTCAGGCCATTCGGCTTGCTCAGGCTCGCTGCAGCTGCCGCAACCGTTGGAACGCGCGCGCGGCACAAAGCAGCGCCGGCTTGGAAATCGCAACTGTAATTTACCGCAGTTTTCTTCAGGGCAAGCCGAGCCTTGGACGAAGATTGATTCAAGTCAATCGAGCCGCCTGGAAACTGACTTCTACTCCAGCCTCGGATTTTCTGTCCTGCGGATAGGCGAGGCATCCATGACGACCGTCGAAGCAACCACGGATATACCCGCAGAGTCGACACCGAAGCTGACGCTGCTGCCGCTGATCGCGCTCGTGGTGGGCTCCATGATCGGGGGCGGCGTCTTCAACCTGCCCTCGGACATGTCGAAAGGGGCGTCGCCGGGCGCCATCCTGCTCGGCTGGCTCATCACCGGCGTCGGCATGCTGATGCTGGCCTTCGTGTATCAGGGCCTGGCGGTGCGCAAGCCGAACCTCAATGCCGGTCCCTACGCCTACGCAAAGGCCGGCTTCGGCGCATTCGTCGGCTTCAACAGCGCCTGGGGATATTGGCTGAGCGCCTTCCTCGGCAATGTCGCCTATGCGGTCGCGATATTCTCCGCTCTTTCGTATTTCTTTCCCTTCTTCGGCGGCGGGAACAACCTTGCTTCCATCATCGGCGCTTCGATCTGCCTGTGGCTGATCCACACGCTCGTGTTGAACGGTATCAAGCAGGCAGCGTTCGTCAATGTCGTCACCACGATCGCCAAGCTGGTCCCCCTCTTCCTGTTCGTGCTGGTCGCGATAATCGCCTTCAACTGGGACAAGTTCACGCTCAATTTCTGGGGCCACGCAGATGCGCAGGGCCAGGGCGGCCTCGGTCCCGTTCTCGACCAGGTCAAGAGCACGATGCTGGTGACGCTCTGGGTCTTCATCGGCATCGAGGGCGCCAGCGTCTATTCGGCGCGGGCGGCAAAGCGATCGGACGTCGGCCGCGCGACCGTGATCGGCTTCTTCGGCGCCCTCGGGCTCTATGTCCTGGTGTCGCTGCTCGCGACGGGCGTCCTCGGCCAGCCTGAACTCGCGGGCCTGAAGGTGCCGTCCATGGCCGGCGTGTTCGAGCCGCTCGTCGGCGCCTGGGGCGCCGCGCTGATCAACGTGGGGCTCATGATCTCCGTCGGCGGTGCCTTCCTGTCCTGGACCCTGTTGTGCGCGGAGATCCCCTTTACCTGCGGTCGCGACGGCACGTTTCCCAAATGGTTCGCGGCCGAGAACGCCAACGGGTCGCCGGCGAACTCCCTGTGGGCGACGAACATCCTGATCCAGCTGTTCCTCGTCCTGAGCTTGTTCTCGAAGGAAGCCTACAACTTCTTTTATTTCATCGCCTCGGTGGCGATCCTGCCGCCTTACGTGTTTTCCGGCGCCTACGCGCTCAAGCTGGCCCTCACCGGCGAGGGCTATGCTGCGAGCGACAAGGGCCGCACGGGCGACATGGCAGTCGGCGCGATCGCGACGATTTACGGCCTTTGGCTCGTCTATGCGGCGGGCCTGCAATATCTGCTGATGTGCGCGATCCTCTTTGCGCCGGGGATCATCGTCTATGCCAAGGCCCGCAGCGAACGCGGCGAGCGGGCCTTCACGGGAATTGAACTTCTGATTGCCGTCGCTATCGCGGCGCTGGCCCTGCTTGCCGCATGGCTCATCTGGACAGGAAAGATAAGTCCCTTCTAAGGGCAGAACTGCGAGGTTTCGTCGCGTTCACCGCAGGATTCAATCACGGAGGCTGGCGATGGGAAGTTTGGGCGTGCATTCCGAGGTCGGAAAACTGCGAACGGTGATGGTCTGCCGGCCGGGCCTTGCGCATCAGCGCCTGACCCCGGGCAATTGCCACGATCTCCTCTACGACGA
>JBKOWC010000298.1:0-7806 GCA_046724215.1 Pseudomonadota bacterium
TAGAGCGCCTCGATCGAGGCCGCGATGTTCTGCGAGAAGACGAACCGGAACGCGTAGGCGGCGAAGCCCCAGCGCCACCAGCGCGGCGGCAGCTCCCGTATGATGAAGCCGACCGCCGCCGGAATGAAGGATCCGACCGCCAGCCCCCGGATGATCTGGATAGCCAGCAGCAGCGTCGGATCTCGCGTGAGCGGCGGCAGAGCGGATGCGATGGCGAAGATCGTGCTCGACCACAGCAGGAAGCGCCGCGGACCCAGCAGCAGGCTGAGCCAGGTGGAGGAGGCGCATACGGCGAGCTGCATCGCGGTGAAGGCGGTGGAAAACCAGGAACCTTCGTCGAAGCCGAGGGACAGGCCGCCGCGAATGTCGGCGAGGCCGACCGTCGTGAGACGGACGTTGAGCGTGGATATGAAGGCGCCGACCAGAACCGCCGCCACGCCGAGCAGCGGACGATGGCTGGTTGCCGGCTTCGCAGGGGCCGCCGACGCGATCGCCGCGGTCACTGGGCCGTCGCTTGCGTGTCGGTGTGGATGGTCGCGATCACCGACATGCCCGGGCGCAGCTTGCCCGCGAGGGCGTGCCCCGGGTCGAGCACGATCTTGACCGGAATGCGCTGCACCACCTTGGTGAAGTTGCCGGTGGCGTTGTCGGGCGGCAGCAGGGTGAACTGCGAACCGCTCGCCGGCGCGATGCTGTCGACACGACCCCAGACGGTTGTGCCGGGAAAGCTGTCGATCGTGATGCTCGCCCGCTGGCCAATGGCGACGCGGGTCAGCTGAGTCTCCTTGTAGTTCGCGACGACCCAGACCGTATCGAGCGGCACCACCGAGATCACCTGGGTGCCGGGGCGGACATACTGGCCGGCGCGCACGCCGCGCTCCCCCACCATGCCGTCGACCGGCGCCACGATCCGGGTGTAGCCGAGCGTGATGTTGGCGAGATCGAGCTGCGCGCGCTTGGCCTTCATCTCGGCGCGCAGTTGCGATTCCTGCGTGTCGAGCACGCCCATCTGGCGCCGCTCGCTCTCGAGCTCAGACTGGTTGCGCGCGAGCGTGGCCTCGAAGCGCTTCTCGTCGGCGATCGCCTGCTCCACCTTCTGTTGGGTGCCATAGGTGCTTGCCAGCAGCGCGCCCTGGCGCTTCGCCTCGAGCTTGGTCCGGTCGACGTCGGCTTGGGTTGCCGCGATGGCGCTCTGGGCCTGGTCGATCTGGCTGTGCTGCTCGGCCTTGTGCGCCTTCAGGTTCTCGATGGCGGCCTGGGCGCCGGCCAGGTCCGCCTCGGCCTGTGCCGCCCGCGCGCGGTAGTCGTCGTCCTCGATCTCGACGAGGAGGTCACCGGCCTTGACCGACTGGTAGTCGCTCACTGCGACCTTGCTGATGTAGCCTTCGATCTTGGCGCTGAGCGGCGTGATGTCGCCCTTGACGTAGGCGTCGTCCGTGGTCTGGTCGATACGGGCAGCGACCCAGGAATCCCAGCGCGCCGCGAACAGGACGGCGGTCGCCGCGGCGATCGCGACGATGCCGACCCCGACCAAAGGGCGCATCCATCGCCGCGGCGGGCGAGCGGGAGCCGGCGGTGGCTCAGGTTTGACTACGGGGGGTGCTGGCGGTTGCAGGGAGGCTGGAGCGGTTGGCGAGGGAGTCGCCGGTGCCGGGAGGGTCGCTTCACTATTGTCAGGCGTCATCCGTGGTCTCGCGCGAGAAGCCAGGGCGGTCGGGGCCGAAGGTATACGTGGCGTTCCGCAGGGTTGTAGCACGTCGCTGTGGCACGCTGTGCCCGGAGGCTTCGGTAAGCGTCCGGCCGCCCGAGCGCGAAAGCGCTCGGGAGCCAGCTGACAGGTTCAGTTCTGCGTCTTCGCCTTTTCCTGTGCATTATAGCCCTGCCAGGCCTGATCGATGAGGTAGGCGTGGATGGCGTCGACGTCGGCCTCGCTGAGGATGTCGTCGAAGCGCTCCATGCCGAGCGGCGCGAAGTCGCCCTTCAGCACGATATTCTTGAATTCGCTGTGCACCTCCGGCGGCAGCTTGCGGAGGTCGGGGGTGATGCTCGGGCCGAAGACGTGGCAGCGGTTGCACTGCTCGGTGAATTTGATCTCGCCCTGCACGATCTGCGCCGCGCTCGCCGTGTTCTCGGGCGGCTTCGGGAAGGGTTCGTCGGCGCGCGCGTCGGGCGTCGGCACGGGGCCGCCGTCGAGCTTGAAGGCGATGATGCGGTTGGTGTTCTCGTACTTGACCGCGGCGCTGGTCGGGGGCATGGGGCCGACGCCCATGGCCGTGCCGCCATAGCCGACCTGGACCGCGACATACTGCACGCCGTCGACCGCATAGGTCATGGGCGCCGCCATGATGTGACTGCCGGTCTGGATGGTTTTCAGCACCTTGCCGCTGTCGGCGGCATAGACCCAGAGCTCGCCGTTGCCGCGGCCCTGGAACACGAGATTGCCGGCCGTACTCATCACGCCGCCGTCATAGCCGCGGATGCCGGACGAGGTCTCGTGCTCCCAGACCACCTTCTGCGCGATGGGATCCCAGGCCCGCAGGATTTCGTGCACGAGCTTGCCCTTGTGCGAGGCCTCCAGTTTCTTCTTGTCGGGAAACGGGCCGAAGTCAGGCTTCAGCGCATCGGCATCGTAGGTGTCGTCGGGGATGATGCCGATGGCGGTGAAGAAGCTGTTGAAGAACTTGACCCGGCCGCCGTTGTGCACGAGATCGGCCCAGACGCTGGGGGCGTCGATCGCGGGGATGTAGACGAGGCCCGTCTTCGGATCGAACGACGTGGGCGGCCAGGTGTGCCCGCCGGCCCAGGATGGGAAGACGTTCTTCGGTCCCGCGTACCAGTCGGCCTGCTTGGTGACCATCGGCCGCCCGGTCTTCATATCGATCCCGGAAGCCCAGGTCACGGTGGTGTAGTCCTTCACCGAAAGCAGCTTCCCGGTCGCTCGGTCGAAGACGTAGAAGTAGCCGTTCTTGTTGGCCTGCATGATGACGTGGTGCGTCGCGCCGTCGATCTTGAGGTCGGCCAGCATCAGCTTCTGGACGGCGTCGAAGTCCCAATGGTCGCCGGGGGTGGTCTGGAAATACCAGGCGAGATCGCCGCTGTCGGCATGGAGGGCGATGATCGAGGCGGTGTAGAGGGCGTCGCCCTGGTTGGGGCCGACCAGCCGCTGATCATACGGCGCCGCGTTCGCGGTGCCGAAATAGACGAGGTTCAGGTCCGGATCGTAGGCGAAGCCGTCCCACACCGTGCCGCCGCTCTTGTAGTCGGCCGAGCGGTGCGGATCCCAGGTCTTGTCGGCGATGGCAAGCGCCGGATTCTCATCGGGTTGCCCGGGGGCGCCGGGCACGGTGAAGAAGCGCCATTTGAGCTTCCCCGTCCCCTGGTCGTAGGCGGAGACGTAGCCGCGCACGCCGCCCTTGTCCATGTCGGAGCCGCTGTTGCCGACGACGGCGAGGTCGCCCGCCATGTATACCGCGCCGGTGCTGGAATAGGATTCCGTGTGGTTGATGAAGGTGTCGGCGTCCCAGATCTGCTTGCCGGTCTTGGCGTCGATCGCATGCAGATGGCCGTCGACGGCGGCGACGAAGACCTTGCCCTTCCAGACGGCGACGCCGCGGTTTATGAGATCGCAGCAGGGATTGCGGGCGGCGCGCGGATCGGCCTGCGGATCGAAGGTCCAGAGCTGCTTGCCGGTCGCGGCATCGACCGCATAGACGTAGCCCCAGGTCCCCGAGGTGTACATGACGCCGTCGACGACGATCGGCGTGGCTTCCTGGCCGCGGGCGGTGGCGAGATCGTAGGTCCAGGCGAAGCCGAGCTTATCGACATTGGTGGCATCGATCGTCGTGAGTGGCGAGAAGTAGGTCTGGTTGCCGTCGCGGCCGAGGGTGAACCAGTTCTGCGGCTCGGCATCCGCCGCTTTCAACCGGGGGCCGTCGACATCGCCGGCAGCGTGGGATGGCGCGGGCAGGACGGTCGCTGCGATTCCGATGACCATGGCGGAGCCAAAAACGCGCATCCTCGCGGACCTAACTTCCATCGTTTCCTCCTGTTATTCGGTTGCCGCCTGCTTGTTCCGCTACGCCAATCATATTGCTGCGTCTTGGATTCTTCTGCGGCAAAGGGGTGTCCTTTCCACCGAGAGGCGACTACCGCCCGGTGAAAACCGGGTCGCGTTTTTCGGCGAAGGCGCGAGGGCCCTCGATGTAGTCGGCGGAGCGCAGCATGCGCTCGTGCTCGGGCACGTCGCCGCGGCGGACCTTGGCGAAGGCATCGTGGACCGAGAGATGGGCGGTCGAGTGCCAGACGGCTTTCGTGGCCTGGACGGCGATGGGCCCCGCCTTGGCGATCGGTGCGGCAAGCTCGCGGGCGGCGTCCATCAGCCGGGCGCGCGGCACGATGCGGTTGACCAGGCCGTAGGGCAGCATCTCCGCGACCTCGACCCAGCGGCAGGTGAGCAGGATCTCCATGGCGATGTTGTAGGGCAGGAGGCGCGGCAGGCGGAGCACGCCGCCGCCGCCGGCGATGATGCCGCGCTGCACCTCCGGCATCCAGAAGCGGACATGATCGGCGGCCACGACGAGATCGCAGGCGAGCGCCAGCTCCCAGCCACCGCCGATGGTCATCCCGTTGAGGGCGGCGATGACCGGCTTGCTCAGGTTCCACATTTCGGTCAGGCCGGCGAAGCCGCCGGGGCCGTAGTCGACCTTGGAATCGTCGCTGTCGAGGTCGGAGGCAAACTTGAGGTCCCAGCCGGCGGAGAAGAACTTGTCGCCGGCGCCGGTGATGATGGCGCAGCGCAGGGACTCGTCGTTCTGGTAGGCGACCAGCGCCTCGCCGAGCGCGCGGCTGGTGGCGCCGTCGAAGGCGTTGGCCTTCGGGCGATCGATGGTAAGCTCGAGGATGGCGCCGTTGCGCGCGGCCTTGATGGGGGTGGTCATGCGGTCTCCGTGAGTCGTCGGTTGCGGCAGAGCGGGTCTGAGACCCGCCCCTACAGCGGCTTCGCATTGGGGGCAAGGGCGGGTAACGTATGGGCGTCGTAGGGGCGACCGGCAGGTCGCCCGATTTATCCGTCGGACCCTTCCACGGGCGACCTGCCGGTCGCCCCTACGAAATCGTGCGGAGCGAGCCATGATCCCCAATCGCCAGCCGGGCCTGAACTTCGATCTCGGCGAGACGGCCGAGCAGCTGCGCGAGACGGTGGCGGATTTTGCGAGCGTCGAGATTGCGCCGCGGGCGGCGGAGGTCGATCGCTCCAATAACTTCCCGATGGATCTCTGGCGCAAGTTCGGCGAGCTCGGCCTCCTCGGCGTCACCGTGGAGGAGGAGTACGGCGGCGCCGGCATGGGCTATCTCGAGCACTGCATCGCCATGGAGGAGATCAGCCGCGCCTCGGCCTCGGTCGGGCTCTCCTACGGCGCGCATTCGAACCTCTGCGTCAACCAGATCCGCCGCAACGGCAGCGACGCGCAGAAGCGCAAATACCTGCCGAAGCTGATCTCGGGCGAGCATGTGGGCGCGCTCGCCATGAGCGAGCCGGGCGCCGGCTCGGACGTCGTGGGCATGGCGACGCGGGCGGAGAAAAAGGGCGACCGCTACGTCCTCAACGGCAGCAAGATGTGGATCACGAACGGGCCGGACGCCGACACGCTCGTCGTCTATGCCAAGACCGACCCCAAGGGTGGCTCGAAGGGGATCACGGCCTTCCTCATCGAGAAGGGGATGCAGGGATTCACGACGGCGCAGAAGCTCGACAAGCTCGGCATGCGCGGCTCCAATACCTGCGAACTGGTGTTCCGGGATTGCGAGGTGCCGGCGGAGAATGTGCTGGGCGAGGTGGGGAAGGGCGTGCGCGTGCTGATGAGCGGGCTCGACTACGAGCGCGCCGTGCTCGCCGCCGGGCCGCTCGGCATCATGCAGGCCTGCCTCGACGTGGTGGTGCCGTACCTCCACGAGCGCAAGCAGTTCGGCCAGCCGATCGGCAGCTTCCAGATCATGCAGGCGAAGCTCGCGGACATGTACACGACGCTGAACGCGGCCAAGGCCTACGTCTACACCGTGGCCAAGGCCTGCGACCGCGGAGAGACGACGCGAAAAGACGCGGCCGGCGCGATCCTGTTCGCGGCCGAGAAGGCGACCTGGATGGCGCTCGAGGCGATCCAGTGCCTGGGCGGCAACGGCTACATCAACGACTACGCCACTGGGAGATTGCTGCGCGATGCCAAGCTCTACGAGATCGGCGCCGGCACGAGCGAGATCCGGCGCATGCTGATCGGGCGAGAACTGTTCGAGGAGACGGCGTAACCTCGATCGCGCCTGCACAGATTTTTCACGAGTGCAATCCATGGGTTGCGGCATATACTGTCGGAATTGATAGAACTCTACCGGACGGCCTTGCGTCCGGTGGAGTGCCTTGCTGATACGCCCGCCGGACGCATCATCCCGGACTGGCGGCACGCTTGAGCCGCCGGCGTCTTTCGATGGAGGCAGCAGCGTGGCCGTTGGCAACCAGGTGGTCGACATCGCGATCGACCCGCTCGACGAGCGCCGCCGCCGCCGCCGGGCCTGGTTGCGCATCGGAATCCCGATCGGGAGCCTGGCGCTGATGGTGGCAGGCATCCTCGCCATCGCCCTCTATGCCGAGCATGCCAACCGGCGCGATGCGCTGGCGCTCTCCGACGACCTGCTGGCGACGCTGGAGGGCCGCATCCAACTGGCGGTATCGGCCTATCTCGATCCGGCGGCGCGCGCCGCGCATATCGGTCGGGACATCGCAGCCGAAGGGCCGGTGGCCGATCATCTGCCGCTGGTCGAGAAGCTTTCGGCCGGCCTGCTGCGGGAGATTCCCCAGATCGCCAATTTGAGCTTCGCCGACGAGGACGGGAATTATGTCCTGGTCCGGCGCGGCGAGGCCGGTGGGGTCGACACCAAGATCATCGCCAACGGGCCGGGCGCGCGGCGCGTCACCTGGGTTCATTACAACGCCGCCGGCGAGGAGGTCGGCCGGCAGGACGACCCCAGCGACGAGTTCGATCCGCGCACGCGGCCGTGGTACAAGGGCGCGCTCACGACCGACGATCTCTTCTGGACCGCGGTCTATGTCTTCTTCACCGACAAGAAGCCGGGCCTGACCACCGCGGTCCACTATCGCGACGCCAGCGGCCGCGCCCATGTGGTCGGCGTCGACATCACGCTCGAGGAACTGTCGCATTTCCTCGCCTCGCTCCAGATCGGGCGCAACGGCAGGGCCGTGATCATGGACGGCAGCGGGCGGCTGATCGCCGCGCCGACCGGCCTCAGCCAGATGGTCGTCGACAGCGGCGGGACGCCGACCACCGCAACCGTCGATGGGCTCGGCGATTCCGTACTGACCCATGCCTACGACCGCTATCGCATCGAGGGGCCGGGCCGCCGCGTCGTCGAGGTCGACGGACGCCGCTACATTTCCACCGTCGCACCGCTGTCGGCCGCCGGGCGCGACTGGTCGATCATGATGGTGGTACCGGAGGACGATTTCATCGGCTTCGTCGCCAGCAACAACCGCCACGCCCTGGCAATGTCGCTCGTCATCGTGGTGATCGCGGCGATGCTCGCAGCGCTTCTCGTGCGTCAGGGCCTGCGCGGCGATCGCGCGGCGCGGCTGCTGCTCGACCGCCAGCGCGCCATCAGCCGGCAGAGCCAGGCCTTCGCGACGCTCGCCGCCGAAGCCGGTCTGTTCGATCCGGCCGGCAACGAGCCGCCGCGGGTGCTGACGGAGACGCTCGCCGACGTGGCCGGCGCGCGCCGCGCCAGCATCTGGCGCATGACCGG
>JBKOWC010000322.1:0-14243 GCA_046724215.1 Pseudomonadota bacterium
CAGGCCAGTCTGCAGCTCGTCCCGGGCCAGTCGGTGCTGATCTCGGGGCCGTCCGGCTCCGGCAAGAGCACGCTGTTCCGCGTCCTCGGTGGCTTGTGGCCCTACGGAAACGGGCGCGTCACGATTCCCTTCGGCGCCAAGCTCCTCTTCCTGCCGCAGCGTCCCTATCTGCCGCTCGGCACCCTGCGCGACGTCGTGACCTATCCGCAGGCGCCCGAGGGCGAGGGCCTCGCCGACGAGGCGATCCGGCGCGCGCTCGCCGACTGCGGCCTGCCGCACCTGGCCGACCGGCTCGACGAGGTGCAGAGCTGGGCGCAGCAGCTGTCGCCCGGTGAGCAGCAGCGCATCGCCTTCGTCCGTGCCCTCCTGCAGCGGCCCGATTGGCTCTTCCTCGACGAGGCCACGGCGGCGCTCGACGAGGCGATGGAGGCGCGGCTCTACGGCCTGCTGGTCGAGCGCCTGCCGGCGACCACCATCGTCAGCGTCGGCCATCGCGCCGGCCTCGCGCGCTTCCATCAGCATCACATCGTCATTGCCGGCGGTGCCGAGGGCGGCCGGCTCACCAGGCTGCCGGCCGCGGCCCAGGTCAGCGCCTGACTTTAGGCGCGCCGCCGCCGCGGATCGAACCAGCCGATCAGGACCAGGCCGGAAAAATAGCCCCCGATATGCGCCACCCACGCGATCGGGGTCGAGTCGCCGACGGGAAGGCCGGTGAATCCGAAGATCACGTTCGAAGCGACCCAGAGGGCGCTGACGATGAGCAACCGACTGGAGCGGCGGCCCCTGGCGCGGCGGGTGATTACCCACAAGGCCCCGGCGAACTGGCCGCTGGCAGCGCCGGAGAAGCCGACAAGCGCCGCCACGTCCTGCGGATAGACGGCAAGATGCGTGGCCGCCGCGGCGACGCCGCAGATCAGGCTGAAGGCCAAGGTCCGCCACGCCCCCAGGTGGCGCTCGACGGCCGTGCCGACCGCCATGACGAACGTCATGTTGATGAAGAGATGGGCGAGCCCGGCATGGAGAAACTGATAGGTGATTGGGCTGACCAGCGCCGGCCAGTCGAACGCGCCCGGGATCGTGAACCGCGCCGGCACGAAAGCCAGCTCGTTCACCAGAACGTCGTCAGTCTGCTCCGGCAAGAGTGCCCGCAACGCATGCACGGCCACGTTCACGACGATCAGCGTCGTTACCATTGGCGGCAGGTTGAGCATGGGCTCGCGGCGCGCGGGCGGCCCCGCCTCGTCTTCGGCCATCGGCCTTCCGAGCCAGGTTCAGGAACTGGCGTTGAAGTCGCAAGGGACCGGTGTCATCGCGCGTGCGCCACCCGGCTGCAAGCGGGACAGAGGCCCTGCATCTCGATGGTCAGGCGGTCGACGACGAAACCGGCACTAGCGGCACTGCGCGAGACGGCGCTGCCGATGGCCGGATCGTCGATCTCGGTCACGTTCTCGCAGTCCCGGCAGATCAGGAACTGGCTCACATGGTCGCGGTCGGGCCGCGGGCAGCCGACGAAGGCGTTGCGCGATTCCAGGCGATGGACGAGGCCCTGTTCGAGCAGGAAATCGAGCGCGCGATAGACCGTGGGCGGCGCGGCGCTGCGACCATCGCCCTGCAGGGCCTCGAGCAGCGCATAGGCCCCAACCGGCGCATGGCTGCCCCAGACAAGTTCCAGCACGCGTCGGCGCACGTCGGTGAGCCGCGCCCCGCGCTGTTCGCACAGCATCGCGGCGCGGTCGAGAGCATCGTCGATGCAGTGCTGATGATTGTGCGGCTTGGTGCCAAGGGGCCGCGCCGCTGGCGATTTCCGGGTCATGATTGCCGGCCGCAGTATGCTTCGATCGGCCGCGGGAAGCAAACGCCCCCGACCTGGCGGGGCGCGCCCTTTGACCACGGCATTTCGGTCGATTGCAATGCTTTACGGTGCGTTAACGGATCGGGGGCAATCTACGCAATTGCGGGAATAGGAGTTTGCGGCCGGCCGCGGAACAGGCGGTGGTCGCGTTGGAGGCCATAAGATGAAAAGCGCGCGCGTGATGATCGTCGACGATGATCGGGACCTGGCCGAGAGCCTGGCCGAACTCATCGAGATGCACGGCCACAAGGTCTCGATCGCCTCCAATGGCAAGGAAGCGCTGGAGCGGTTCCACCAGCAGGATTTCGACGTCACCTTCATGGACGTGCGCATGCCCGTCATGAACGGGGTCGACAGCTTCCTCGAAATGCGACGGCTGCGGCCGTCCGCCAAGGTCATCATGATGACCGGCTTCCGGGAGCCGATGGTCGCCAAGGCCCTAGAGAACGGCGCCCTCGGCCTGTTGAACAAGCCGTTCCGCCTCGAAGACCTCCTGGAGAAGCTGACCGATGCCACCAAGCCGGTCGTCCTTCTGGTCGACGACGATCCCGATTTCGCCGACGGCCTCTCCGAACTGCTCGTCGGCCATGGCTACAAGACGGCGATCGCCGGCGACGGCAAGGTTGCGCTCGACCGGGTCCGCGCCGGTGGCGTCGACGTCCTGATTCTCGATCTGCGGCTGCCGGTGATGGGCGGCATCGACGTTTATCGCAAGCTGATGGAGCAGGGTAGCCCGCCACCCACGATCATCGTATCAGCGAGCCTCGACAAGAACCGTGACAGCATCGATGCGCTACGCAGCATATCCGTGAAGGACTGCTTCTCGAAGCCCGTGGACCCGCAGGTCTTGTTGTCGACGATCGATCGGATCGTGACGGACGCCGCCTGACATCGTTCCTGCGGGCTCGTTCTGGCCCGCCCTTGACTTCCCGGGGAGTGCTCCCAGCTTCTGTGCTGCGCAGGCGTCGTCATTCGACCAGACCGGCGTTTCCGGTTTTGTGGTAGGATGGCCGCAGTCACGGAACGGATGCCGCGATGCCGGTCGGGAAGCGGTTTACTCGTACGCTCACCGCGATACGTGCTGCGGTCTGGTGCCTTAGTATTCTCTTGGCGACCGGATCGGCGATGGCTGCGGACATCGTCGGCCCCGCCTTTGTCGGCCGCGATGCGACGCTGCTGATCCACGGGCAGCGGGTGCGTCTTGCGGGCATGTACGTCCCGCCGACCGATTTCACCTGCCGGACCTTCGAGCGGCCGGTCGTCTGCAGTTCGCGTACGGCGCTGGCCCTCGACTTCCACATCGGATCGCACATGGTACAGTGCCGATCGATCGGTACCTACAGTGACGGCAGCATCGCGGGCGTCTGCTACGTGCGCGGCGGCTATTCCGAGCTGGATCTGGCGGCGTGGCTCATCTGGCAGGGGCTCGCTTTGGCGGGTCCCGACGCGCCCTTCGACTATGTCGCACTGGAGCGCATCGCACGCACCCAGCGCCGCGGTGTATGGGGTTTCCCGGTCGACAGGATCGAGTAGCAACTAGGCCGCTGGCTGTTCGCGTACCCTCGCAGGATGAACGCTGAGGGGCACGGATTGACGCGTCCGGACATCCCGTGTGAGCATGGTGACCTTGTCGAACAAATTGTCGACAAGATCCACAAAGACGAACACAGGGGAGGCGACGATGCAGACGCAGGCAGGGGCGACGAAGATCGGTCGCCGTGACGCACTGAGGTATGGCGCCGGAGCCGCCGGTTCGCTGGCTGCCTTATGGGCAAGCGGGATGCGGCCGGCCTGGGCCGACGAGGTCGCCCTCAATGTGCTGTGCCCGCTGCCGCCCGATCCGGCGCCACCCGGTGCGGCGAAATTCTCCGAGGACGCGCTCGCCAACTGGCAGAAGGCCAACAGCGCGAAGGTCAGCTACGACGCCGTGGCCTGGCCGCAGTTGCACGACAAGATGGCGACGAACTTTGCCTCGGGCACGCAGGTGTGGGACATCGTCTACATGTCCGGCTGGGTGCCGGAGTTCGCCAAGTTCACGACCCCCTTCGTCGACAAGCTCCCGGCCGATCTGGTGAAGGACCTGCCGCCTTCGAGCTTTTCGACCGTCACGTGGGACGGCAAGCGGAGCGGCGTGGTCTTCACGCTGTCCCTGCTGACCTTATTCTACAACACCGAGCATTTCGAGAAGGCCGGGATCAAGGAGCCGCCGAAGACCTGGGATGAACTCAAGGGCATGGCCAAGCAGCTCACCGGCGGCGGTCGCTATGGCTGGGTGCTCAACTATGGCGACCCGGCCGGCATCGGCGGCGTCGCTTCCTACTGGATGTGCTTCCTGCAGCAGGCCGGCGGCAAGGTCTACGGCGCCGACGGCATGCCGGCCTTCAACGACGACGCCGGCGTCGCGTCACTGCAGGTCATGCTCGATCTCATGAAGGACGGGACGGATCCGGGATCGATTTCCTATGTCGGCATCAACGATGCGACGAACGTGCTGCTGGCCGGCAACGCGTCGATGATGATGAACTGGCCCTTCATGTGGAAGCCGGCCCAGGATCCGGCCGGCTCGAAGATCGTCGGCAAGCTCGGCGGCGCCCTCCTGCCGGCCGGCCCGGCCGGCACGGCGTCGATCGACGGAACGGACGCCTGGACCATCACCGCGACGTCGAAGAAGCCCGATCTGGCGCAGAAGCTGATCGAGTTCTATCTCGACCCGGAAGTGCAGAAACGTCAGGTGCTGGATACCGGCTGGTTGCCGATCCGGCTGTCGACGCTGACGGATCCGGAGGTGCAGAAGGCAGCGCCCAACGCCGCCATCGTGCTGGAGCAGGCCAAGCATCCCTACGACAGCTTCGTCACCCCGGATTACACGCAGGTCACGACGGCGATCGGCACCGAGATCCAGAAGGCGCTGCAGGGCGGGCAGTCGGCGAAGGACGCGATCCAGTCGGCGTCGGATCAGGTGACGGCGATCGTGAAGAAGCGCTCTTAGGCGGGTCGACGCAGGTCTGGAGCGGGACGGGGCCGGGAACGCGTGCAACGGCCCGTCGGCAGGGTCGGACCGGAGGGGCCGGCGCGTTCGGGCTTGGGGACGCTCGAACAGCGGCGGCGTCGGATCGGGCTAGCCGCCCTTGTGCCGACGCTGCTCGTCCTCCTGCTGATCCTGGCCTACCCGATCGTCGATTCTCTGCTCCTGTCGCTCGCCTCGGTGAACGTGGCTAGTAGCGGCTTTGCGCGGCATTTCGCCGGCATCGACAACTACCTTGCGCTCGCCGGCGACCGCGTCTTCCGCGACGCGCTCTGGAGTTCGGCCTACTTCACTGCGCTCGAGGTCGGTCTCGTCGTCGTCCTCGCGCTGCTCGTGGCGCTCATGCTCGTGCATCCGCTCGGGCGTTCGCCGGTCTTTCGCATCGTGCTGATCGTGCCGTGGGCGATCGCGCCCGTTGCCAATGCCGTTTTGTGGAAGTGGATCCTCAACGCCAACTACGGCGTCCTCAACGCTGTCTTGGTGGAGTTCGGCGTCATCGAACGGAACGTCGTCTGGCTCGGCACCGGCAGTCGCGCGTTGCACGCGCTTCTGCTCGTCGACGTCTGGAAGTCGGTGCCGTTCATCGCCATTCTCTTCCTCGCCGGGATCAACAAGATTCCGGCGATGCTTTACCGCGCGGCGCGCCTCGACGGGGCGAACGCCTGGCAGCAGTTCCGGTACGTCACCCTGCCGTCGCTCCGCCCGACCATCGCCGTGGCGGTGATTCTGCAGACGCTCTGGTCGCTGCGCATCTTCGACCTGATCTATGTGCTGACGAAGGGAGGGCCGGCCGGCGGCACCGTGCTGTTGAACTTTCTCGCCTACCGCACGTCCTTCAATGATCTCGATCTCGGCTATGGTGCGGCGATTGCCAATGTCATTTTCGCGCTGAGCTTCCTGCTGGCCCTGATCTATGTCTGGCTGCTCAGGCCCGGCCTGCAGCACGCGCGTGCCTGACGCATGGCGTTGCCGCGGCCGTTGCGAACCTGGATCACGCGTTCGATCGTCGCGGTCGGACTCGCGTCGTTCACCTTTCTCGCCGTCGCGCCCCTGCTCTGGATGCTGATTTCGAGCGTGTTGCAGCAGCAGGCTCTGACGTCGACGCCGCCGGATTTCTCGCCCGGTTCCTTCACGCTCGACAACTACGCAAAGGTCTTCTCTTCCGCTGCGGCCCTCGGGCGCGGGTTCTTCAATTCCTTCATTGTGGCACTGTCGACCACGGCCGCGGCGTTGGCGATCGGCGCGCCCGCCGCCTATGCCTTGGCACGGCTGTCGGTCCCCGGCGCCAATCCGATCCTCATGATGATCCTGGCAACGCAGATGTTTCCGGGGATCGTCATCGCCATCCCGCTCTTCATCGCGATGAGCCGGCTCGGACTCATCGACACGCAGCTGGCGCTCATCATCGTCTACCTCTCGTTCAACCTGCCGATCGTCATCTGGATCTTGCGGGGCTTCTTCCTTGCCATCCCGCCGGGCCTCGAGCGTGCCGCGGCGGTCGACGGCGCGACGATGGTGCAGGTGTTTTCCCTGATCGTGCTGCCGATCTCGATCGCGCCACTGTTCGCCACGGCGGTCTTTGCCTTCATTGAATCCTGGAACGAGTTCTTCTTCGCGCTCATCCTGACGCGCCAGAGCGCGCAGACCGCGCCGCTCGTGATTTCGCAGTTCGCCGGCCAGTATCAGACCGTGTTCGGCCAGATGATGGCCGCGGCAACGCTCGCCGTGGCTCCCGTGGTGGCGCTCGCGGTCGTCTTCCGCAGCCGGATCATGCGCGGCTTTGCCGAGGGCATGGTGAAGGGCTAGGGATGGCCGACGTCGAATTGAAGGCCGTTGCCAAGAGCTTCGGCAAGGTGCCCGTGTGCCGCGGCGTCGACCTGCGGATCGCGGACGGCGAATTCGTCACCCTGCTTGGGCCCTCCGGCTGCGGCAAGACCACGACGCTCAATCTCATCGCCGGGCTCGAGGATGCCTCCGCCGGCGACATTCTGATCGGCGGCCGGCGCGTGAACCACCTCACGCCGTTCGAGCGTGACGTCGCCATGGTCTTCCAGAACTATGCTCTGTACCCCCACATGACCGTCGCCGAAAACATCGGCTTCACGCTCCGACTGCGCCGTCTGTCGCGGGGCGAGATCCGCCGGCGCGTCTCGGCGTTGGCGGAGTCGCTGGAGTTGAGCCCGGTTCTCGACCGTCTTCCGGCGCAGCTGTCGGGGGGCCAGCAGCAGCGTGTGGCGCTCGGCCGGGCCATCATCCGCGAGCCGCAGGTCTTCCTGTTCGACGAGCCCTTCTCCAATCTCGACTCCGGCCTGCGCATCAAGTTGCGGGCCGAGATCAAGGAGTTGCATCAGCGCCTGCGGGTCACGTCGATCTTCGTCACGCACGACCAGGAGGAGGCGCTGTCGCTGTCCGATCGCATCGCCGTCATGCGCGAGGGACGGGTCGAGCAGTACGGCACGCCGGCCGAGGTCTACGCGCGGCCAGTTTCGCGCTATGTCGCCCGCTTCATCGGCAGCCCGCCCATGGACTTTCTGCCGGGAGAGATTGCCGTCGAGGACGGCGGGCCCGTCTTTCGCATCGGGGCTATAGCCGTGCCACTGGAGCCGGAGCTCGCCGATGCGCTCGGCGGCACGACCGGTCCCTGCGAGCTCGGGGTGCGGTCGGAGCATGTCGTCCTCGGCAACGCTGGAGCGTCGGCGACCGTGCGCCTGGTGCAGCCCGTCGGTGCATCGACCTTCGTCACGGTCGCCTGGGACGGCGGCTCGCTGATCGCCCGCGTGCCGGGCATGGCGTCGTTCAGTCCTGACGAGAGAGTCCACTTCTCCATGGCGCCGCGACACGTGATGCTGTTCGACGCAGTCGGCGGGCGTCGCGTGTCGATACCGGGCGAGGCAGGCGTCATCAATCCGTCACCTGGTTCGACCCGTCGCGTGCCTTGATAGCCGGGAGAGCATGACGGATAGTAGTGTCGAGATCCACGGACACGCGCACCGGCAATGAAAGAGGGGAGCGTGAGCGTCAACCGCTGGTCGGATAGCGCATCGGCCATGCGGACCTGCTGGCCGGCGCCGCGCCGCAGCTGGCTAACGATCATCGTGCTGTTGGGGAGTCTGCTGGCGGGAAACGCATTCGGCGCCACGCCGGATCTGTCTCCTGATCTCAGCCACTATGTCGTCACCTACGATGGCACGCATGCCGCGATCGAGGTGATTGGTCCCTTCGGGCCCGGCATTGCCGAGGCGTTCCGCAAGGAATTCGAGAAGCACCCGGACGTCAAATGGGTGCACCTCACCAGCCCCGGCGGGCTCGTGGTCGAGGGCCGGCGGCTTCGCGATCTCATCTACGCCCGACAGTTGAATACTTACGTGCGTACCGCCTGCGCGAGCGCCTGCACGCTGGCTTTCATCGGTGGTGCGCAGCGCGTCCTGCGCCGTGACGCGATCTTCGGGTTCCATCAGTACAGCAGGCTCAGCTACGAAAGCCTGCGGCAGCACGTGCAGGACGAAGACCGCAGTTATTTCGCCGGGCGCGGGATCAGCCCAAGCTTCCTTGCCAAGATGTTCCAGGCCGAGAGCTCCAGCCTGTGGACACTGTCCGCCGACGATGCGGTCAAGGCGAGGCTCGCAACGGAAGCGACCGAGCGGTTCGAGGCGCCGCCGATCGATGTGCTTCCGAAGGCGGAAATGCGAGAGGTCCAAGGCGTCGTCGGCCACTTCGGTCGGTTCCTGGCGGCGCTGCAGACCTATGAGCCGCAGATGTACGAAGAGTTCGTGATCACGCTATTCGACGCGACGATGAGCGGGGCGTCGCCGAGAGAGACTCAAAGGCTGGGCGAGACCGTGTCGTTCACGCTGACGCACCGCTTGGTGCCGACGACAAGCGATCAGGCTGCGCAGTCCATGGCCAGTGCCTTTGGCGCAGTCTATGCGGAGCTCGGCCGCATCGGGCCGCAGGCCTGCGTGGAGGCTGCTCTCGGCCTGCCGTCCGAAGGCGATGCGTGGGACCGCCTGAGCGATGCGGCATTGCGCCAGCTGGTGGAGGCCGCCGCCATCGTCGTCGAGGACGCGCACGAGAGACCGCAGCAGTCACCTTCCGCGCACGACCATGACCGCCTCGCGTCCGAGATCGCGCGCCTGCTCGTCGGTTCGATGAGCGCGAGCGATATCGAGTTCCTGAGCGACACCGACGGCTACAAGAGCGATCCCGACCGGCTCTGCCGGCTGATGGCCGGCTACATGAACGCGCTCGCCGGCCTGCCGGGCCATCGCGGCGGTGCGCTGCTGCGCGCCATGGAGGCCGAGGAGTGATGCCGCCCGGCGTGGCGTCGGAGAAGCGTGGGTGCGGTCGATGCGGCTTGTCTCCGATCGGCGCCAGAGGCTAGGCTAGCCTCCGTGCACCGATGAGAGAAGGACCGCGGCACAGCCCATGAGCATGCTCTTTCCGGTCAAATACGGCGCGGGCGTCGCGACCGATGTCGGCCGCATTCTGTCGCCTGCAATCGTGGTGACGCAGCCAGAACCATGGGAATTCCTGCGCGGCCGCTTCGGCGGCACGCCGGTCGTGCTCGTGATGGCCGAGAGCCTCGACCGGGATCATCTGGAGCGCCTCGCGAAGGAGTTGCCGGACGACGTCTCCTGCGTCATCGGCATCGGCGGCGGCACGGCGATGGATACGGCGAAGTGGCTGCATTGGCGCAAGAAGCTCAAACTCTTCCAGATCCCGAGCCTGCCGTCGGTCAATGCCTGCTTCACGCACATGACGGCGATCCGCGAAGGCAACGGCGTACGCTACTACGGCGACGCCATCCCGGAGATGGTCTTCGTCGACTTCGACCTGATGAAGGCGGCGCCGGCGCATCTGCTGCGCGGCGGCATCGGCGATGTGCTCTCCTGCCACACGGGTCGCTGGGACTGGGAGTACGCGGTGAAGCGCGGACACACGCCGGCCTGGGACGACTTCGCAGCCAGCGAGTCGCTGCGCTTCATCAAGGAGCTGCGCGAGCTGGCGCCCGGTCTCTACAAGGGCGACAACGATGCGATCAAGCGGCTCATGGAACTTCATCGCACGATCGGCAAGTACTGCGACGACTACGGACATTCGCGCTTCGAGGAGGGTTCGGAGCACTTCTTCGCCTACACCTTCGAGCATGTGACGGGACGCACGCTGATGCATGGCGAGCTGGTCTCGCTCGGCGTGCTCATCATGTCGTCGCTGCAGGGCAACAAGCCGGAGCTCGCCCGCGAGATCGTGCGCGAGGCCGGCGTCCGCCACCGGCCGGGCGACCTCGACTTCAAGATGGAGGAGATCGATCGCACCCTGCAGGCGCTGCCCGACTTCGTGAAGCGCGAGAAGCTCTGGTACTCCATCGCCAACGACATCAAGATCGGCGACAAGGAGTTGTCGCTGGCGCACAAGGCGCTCAACTTCTAGAAGGGACCGGGTTCGATTCTTGAGCGCATCGCCGCCCCTCGGCATCATCGCGGCCCTGCCCGAGGAGGTGCGCCATCTCGGTCAGGCGTTGGCCGTCGACGACAAGACGGTGCGCGGCGGCTTTGCCTTCCGTCAGGGGCGGCTGGACGACCGGCCGGTGGTGCTGGTCGAGGCCGGCATCGGCAAGGTGAACACGGCGTTGGTCGCCGCCCTCCTGCTCGATCATTTCGGCTGCCGGGGCCTGCTCTTGACCGGCGTGGCCGGCGGCGTCGATCCGGCGCTCGGCATCGGCGACGTCGTGATCGCCGATCACCTCATCCAGCATGACTACGGTGCCATCATCGGCGGCGATCTCAAGCCGTTTCGGCCGGGCGTCGCGCCGATCGGCGAGGTGCGCGACCGGCTCGACTTCGAGCTCCCCGCCGACATCCGGGAGCGGCTGCGCATCCGGCTCGACGGGTTCGCGCTGCCCGAGTTGCCGGGAGCCGTGATCGGCGGCGCCGCGCGCCAGCCGACCATCCGGTTCGGCACGATCCTGTCCGGCGACCAATTCATCAATTGCGAGACGACACGGCGGCGTCTCTTCGACCGCTTCCAGGCCCAGGCCGTGGAAATGGAGGGCGCGGCAGTGGCGCAGGTGGCGGCGCAGTTCAATGCCCCCAGCGTGGTCGTGCGCTGCCTCAGCGACCTCGCCGGCGGCGAGAGCCACCTCGATTTTCCCGCCTTCCTGCCGTTCGCGGCAGAGATGGCGGCACAGGTGCTGCGGCGGATCGCGCCCGTGCTGTGAGCCGCCGCGAGGGCGGCAGGACCGCCGCGTTAACCGAAAATTAACCGTGGAGCCAGGATCAGATAGGCTGCTACGTTGCAACGAGCGGTGGCGCGGCGCGCCAACGCCATCCCCGCTTCCGCAGGCGGCAAGGTCGCGCCATGGCAATGCAGGCTTCCGAGGCGACAGTGGCTTGGCCGAGCGGACGGATCGGCCGGCTTGCCAGCCTGGCGCTGGCGGTCGCCCTTATCATCGGGTCCAGCGTGCTGTCCTACCGGGCGCAGCAGGACATGCTGCAAGCCGGAGAAGCGGTCGACCATACGCGCCAAGTGCTGTATCAGGTCGAACGGCTGCTGTCGTTGACCAAGGATGTCGGCTCCGGCGTGCGCAACTATCTCGTGAGCGGGGACGAGGAGTTTCTCACGCCGTACCGCACCGCCGTCGCCGCCTTGCCGGACACGATCGCACAAGTGCGCGCCCTGACGGCCGACAATCCGAGCCAGCGGAAGCGGCTTGAGGCGTTGCAGCCTCTGATCGACGAGCGGCTGGCCACCACCGCTCGCCTGATCGAAGCGGGCCGATCCCAGGGACCATCCGCGCTGACGCCCGAGCAGGCCCAGCAGACCAAGGAGGTGATGGATCGCATTCGCGATATCGCGGCGGCGATGAGCAGGGAGGAGATCGATCTCGACCAGGTCAGAACCGAGCGCGTTCGGACGGAGGCGCGCTGGTCCGGCTATCCGTTGCTGGCCGGAACGCTGCTGAGCCTGCTGGTCGTTCTCATTCTCTTTGTCCAGATGCATCGCGAAGTGATGCATCGGCGCGAGGCCGAGGCGGCGCTGCAGCGCCTGAATGCGAACCTGGAAGGTCGCGTCCGCGAGCGGACGGAAACGCTGGCTGCCGCCGAGCAGCGCTACCGCCGGGTGGTCGACCTCATCCAGGAGGCCATCTGGATTCATGTCGATGGCGAGATCGTCTTTGCCAACCCCGCCGCAGCGAAGCTTTTTGGCACGGATACGCCGGATGCCTTGATCGGGCGATCGATCTTCTCGCTGCTGCACCCGGACGACCGGGCGCGTGCGCTGGCCCGCACCCGGACGGCGACGGCCGAGCGCCGCGCGGTTCCCGTCGCGGAGATGCGCCTCCTCGGCTCGGATGGGCGCGAGCGGATCGCGGAACTCCACGCCGTACCCTTCATGCAGGACCATAAACTGCACATGCTTTCGGCCGGGCGCGACGTCACGGCGCAGCGGCTGGCGGAGGCGCAGCTGCAGCAGGCGCAGAAGATGGAGGCCGTCGGCCAGCTCACCGGCGGTATCGCCCACGACTTCAACAACCTGCTTACGGTCATCGTCGGCAGCCTCGATTGGGCGCAGGAGCGGGCTGATTCAACGCTCCGGCCGGCGATGGAGAGTGCGCTGCGCGCGGCCGAGCGCGGCTCCGGCCTCGTTCGGCAGCTGCTGGCCTTCTCGCGACGGCAGACGCTCGTTCCGGAGCCTCTCGATTTGCGGCGGCTGACGACCGAAATGGAGGACCTGCTGCGGCGGACCCTGGGCGACGACATCGAGATCGAGATGAACCACGGCGCCGGACTCTGGGCGGCGCTCGCCGATCGGGGCCAAGTGGAGAGCGCGCTGCTCAACCTCGCGATCAATGCCCGCGACGCCATGCCCGCCGGCGGCAAGCTCACGATCGAGACCGCCAACGCGCCGCTCGACGCGGACTATGCCGCACGCAACTCGGAGGTGACGCCCGGCGACTACGTGGTGCTGGCGGTTACGGATACCGGCAGCGGAATGCCGCCGGAGGTCGTCGAGCGCGCCTTCGAGCCGTTCTTCACGACCAAGGAAGTCGGCAGGGGTTCCGGCCTCGGACTGAGCATGATCTACGGCTTCGCGAAGCAGTCGGGGGGACATCTGAAGATCTACAGCGAGGTCGGTCACGGCACCACCGTACGCCTCTACTTGCCGCGCCAGCTCGGCGAGGGCGCCGCCGCGGCGGTGCCGCGCGCCGTTCCCAAGGAGCAGCCGCGGGGAGGCGAGACGATCCTGGTGGTGGAGGACGACGTCGACGTCCGCGCCTTCGTGCTCTCGCAACTCGGCGATCTCGGCTATCGCGTGATCGAAGCCGCCGACGGACCGCAGGCGCAACGGGTCCTATCGAGCGACGCGCCCGTCGACCTGCTGTTCACCGACGTGGTGATGCCCGGCGGCATGACCGGCCGCCAGATCGCCGATGCGGCCAAGCGCCAGCGGCCGCAACTGAGGACGCTGTTCACCTCGGGCTACACCGAAAACTCGATCGTGCACCAGGGCAAGCTGGACAAGGGCGTGAACTTCCTCTCGAAACCCTATAAGCGCCAGGACCTCGCCGCCGCCATCCGCGCCGCGCTCGACGCGCCCGCCTGAGGACGCGACGCCGCCTTACCCCTTCACGCAGAGGACCTGCTTCAGCGTATGCACGACCTCGACGAGGTCGCTCTGGGCGGCCATCACGGCGTCGATGTCTTTGTACGCCCCCGGCGTCTCGTCGATGACTCCGCCATCCTTGCGGCACTCGACGCCGGCCGTCGCCAGGGCATGGTCATCGAGCGTGAAGCGGCGCTTCGCCTCGGTGCGCGACATCGCCCGGCCCGCCCCGTGCGAGCAGGTGTGGAACGAGTCCGGGTTGCCGCGCCCGCGCACGATGTACGACTTGGCGCCCATCGATCCCGGGATGATCCCAAGCTCGCCGGCCCCGGCGCGCACGGCGCCCTTGCGCGTGACCCACACCTTGTCGCCGAAGTGCTCCTCCTTGGCGACATAGTTGTGATGGCAGTTCACGGCCACCGTTCCGTGGCCGATCGTGCGCCCGAGCGCCGCGGCCACGGCATCCATCGTCGCGGCCAGCATGACGTCGCGATTGATGCGCGCGTAGTCCTGCGCCCAGCCGACGGCCTCGACATAGTCATCGAACAGCGTCGAACCCTCGGCCAGATAGGCGAGGTTCTTGTCCGGCAAGCGGATGAACAGGCGCTCCATCTCCTCCTTCGCCTTGGTGATGAAGTAGGAACCGATGCGGTTGCCGACGTTGCGCGAGCCCGAATGCAGCATCACCCAGACGCGATCCGCCTCGTCGAGGCAGACCTCGATGAAGTGATTGCCGCCGCCGAGCGTGCCGATCTGGTAGGC
>JBKOWC010000340.1:0-8786 GCA_046724215.1 Pseudomonadota bacterium
CGTTCCCGCAGGAGGTCGTCGTTCGTGTCCATGCGATCAGCTCCGTCCGTTGGCCGTCGGCGCCTGTCTTACCCCAGCTGCGGCGCCGCCACAACAGGCCGGTTGACCCATTGCGGCGTCGTCAGGGCGGGGGATTGATCGCAACCGCCTCAAGCGCGCCTTGGCCGGCGATGACGGCGCGTTCGCCGACGACGCGTACGCGGCCGGTCGCGATCCAGTGCAGGGCCTGCGGATAGATCTGGTGTTCCGCCCCAAGCACGCGCGCGGCCAGGCTCTCCGGCGTGTCGTCGGGATGCACCGGCACCGCCGCCTGGATGACGATCGGTCCGGTATCGGTCTCGTAGCGCACGAAATGGACGGTGCAGCCGGCGAAGCGCACGCCGGCGTCGAGCGCCCGCCGGTGCGTATCGAGGCCGGGAAACGCCGGCAGCAGCGACGGGTGGATGTTGATCATGCGGTCGCGCCAGACATCGATGAAGCCGCGCGTCAGCAGGCGCATGAACCCGGCGAGGCAGACGAACTCGATGCCGGTCGCCGTCAGCCGCCGGTTCAGTTCGGCGTCGAACGCGGCCCGGTCGGGATAGGCGCGATGATCGACCACCGCAGCCGGGATTCCCGCTGCGGCGGCATGGGCGAGGCCGCCGGCGTCCGGATTGTTGGCGAGGACGAGGGCGATCTCGGCGGGCGCATCGGGGGTGCGGCATGCCTCGACGAGTGCCTGCATGTTGCTGCCGCGGCCGGAGATCAGGATCGCCGTCTTCAGCCGCGCCACGCCGTCTCCATCTGTTCCACGACGGCGCCCGGCATCCCGGCGCTGCGGGCCACGATCCGGCCGACCCGGTGCACGCGCTCGCCGTTGTCGGCAAGCACGGACTCGATCATTGCGGCATCTTCGGCGGCGACGACGGCGACCATGCCGATGCCGCAGTTGAAGACGCGCGCCATTTCGCCGTGGCCGACGCCGCCTTCGCGCATCAGCCAGCCGAACACCGGCGGCAATGGCCAGGCGCGGGCGTCGAAGACGGCGGCGCACGGCTCCGGCAGCACGCGTGGCACGTTCTCGACCAGGCCGCCGCCGGTGATGTGGGCGAACGCCTTTACCTTGCCGGTGCGCGCGGCCGCCAGGCAGCTCTTCACGTAGATCCGCGTCGGCGTCAGCAGGGCGGCGCCAAGCGATTCCTGCGGCGCGAAGGGCGCCGGCGCGTCGTAGGGCAGGGCGCTCGCCTCGACGATGCGACGGACCAGGGAGTAGCCGTTCGAATGCGCCCCCGAGGACGCGAGTCCCAGGATCACGTCCCCGACGGCGACGCCCGCGCCGGTGATCGCCGCCTCGCGCTCGACGGCGCCCACGGCGAAGCCGGCGAGGTCGTAGTCATCGCCCTGGTACATGCCCGGCATTTCGGCGGTCTCGCCGCCGATGAGGGCGCAGCCGGCCTCGCGGCAGCCGGCGGCGATGCCCGCGATGATGGTCGTGCCGGTCTTCACGTCGAGCCGGCCGCTCGCGAAATAGTCGAGGAAGAAGAGCGGCTCGGCGCCCTGCACCACGAGGTCGTTGACGCACATGGCGACGAGGTCGATGCCGATGGTCTCGTGGCGGCCGGTGGCGATGGCGAGCTTGAGCTTGGTGCCGACGCCGTCGGTGGTGGCGACCAGGATCGGGTCGTGATAGCCGGCGGCCTTGGGGTCGAAGAAGGCGCCGAAGCCGCCGAGGCCGGCCGCCGTGCCGCTGCGGGCGGTGGCGCGCGCCAGCGGCTTGATCGCCTCGACCAGGGCGTTGCCGGCGTCGATGTCGACCCCGGCGGATCTGTAGGTCCGGCTGTTTATGGCGTCCTCCCCGGCGATGCGCTATAAGTCCGGTCCGGCCGACGGCAGAGCGATCAATCGGCCGCAAGATACTGGATAGTCAAGGGTTTGCAATGCTGGCACGGCTTCGCCACATCGTCGCTGCGACCATCGTCGGCGCACTGTTCCTGGGGGCGGCCGTGGCCGCCGGCGGTCGCGCACAGGCGGCCAATCCCTACGAGGTGACCGGTGTGCCGGTTGACGTGACCGCGGCGGACGCCGCCACGGCGCGCGACCAGGCGATCGTCCAGGGGCAGCGCAAGGCGTTCGGCATGCTGATGGAGCAACTCGTCGGCGCCGACAAGGCGGCGACCATCCAGACGCCAAGCGACGCTGCACTCGGCAACATGGTGCAGGACTTCGAGGTCGAATCCGAGCGCCTGTCGTCGGTCCGCTACATCGGCGTGATGACGTTCCGCTTCGATGCCGATTCGGTCAACGCCCTGATCGGCAAGCCTGCCGAAAGCGGCGTCGACGTTACCGGCGGCACGATTCCGACCGGGCCGACGCAGACCTTGAGCGTCTCGGTGCCGATCGCGAGCCTGCGCGACTGGATCGAGGTCCGCCGCCGGCTCGCCACCATTCCCGTGGTGCAGCGGGCGGAAGTCCGCACGCTCGCCCGCGCCGAGGGCGAGCTCAATCTCGTCTTCGTCGGCGACCCGACTCAGCTGGCGCAGGCGCTGGCGCAGCGCCAGCTGTCGCTGTCACAGGATGCGCAGCAATGGATCCTGCGCCTCGCCGCGAACGGGGCGCAGTAGCGGGTGCCTTGAATCCGCCCCGCCGCCTGCTCATCGTCGCGCTGCCGAACCTGATCACCCTGGCACGGTTGCTGGCCGTGCCGCTGATGGTGTGGCTGATCCTGCAGGACAAATTCACCGCCGCCTTCTGGGTGTTCGCCGCGGCCGGCGTGTCCGACGCGATCGACGGCTTCATCGCCAAGAACTTCGGCGCCCGCACGGTGGTCGGCGGATTCCTCGATCCGCTCGCCGACAAAGCGCTCCTGGTCAGCGTTTATGTGACGCTCGGCTATCGCGGGCAGGTCGAGAACTGGCTCGTCATCCTCATCGTCTTCCGCGACGTGCTGATCATCGGCGGCGCCATCCTGTATCAGACGATGACGCAGGCGCTCACCATGCAGCCGCTACTCGTCAGCAAGGTCAACACGGCCGCGCAGATCGCCCTCGCGATCCTGCTGCTCGCCAAGCTCGGATTCGGCATGGCCGACTCCTACGGCATCATCGCCGGCATGGTCCATGTCGTCGCCGCCTCGACCCTGCTGTCGGGCGGCGCCTATGTCGCCATCTGGGGCTGGCGCATCTTCAGCATGGAGGATGCGCGGTGAGCGCGGCGCCGCCCTATCGGTTCTGGCTCGCCGGCGTCGTCGTCGCGCTGATCGCGCTCTATCTGCTGCGCGGGGTGCTGCTGCCTTTCGTCGCGGGCGTGGCGCTCGCCTACTTCCTCGACCCCTTGTGCGACAAGCTGGAGCGCTGGGGCTGCGGCCGGACGCTGGCGGCGACGTTCGTGCTCGTCGCCGTCGCCGCTATCGGAATCGTTGTCTTTCTCCTGCTCATCCCGCTCATCGAGACGCAGGTCGCCGGTCTGGTCGGCAGCCTGCCGGTCATGGTGGCCGCGCTGCAGGCGCGGGCCGAGCCGCTCTGGCAACTGGTTGCGCAGCATCTTTCCGCCGACGAGATGGCGCAGCTGCGCAGTGTCCTCGGCGAGCAGGCCGGCGGCATCGTGCGCTGGATCGCCGGCGCGTTCGGCGGCGTATTCAGCGGCGGCCTGGCTCTGGTCAGCATTCTCTCGCTGGTCTTCATCACGCCCGTCGTCACCTTCTACCTGTTGCGCGACTGGGATCGCCTGGTCGCCCGCGTCGACGGCTGGATTCCGCGCCAGCATCTCGACGTCGTGCGCGAACAGGCGCGTCTCATCGACCGGACGCTGGCGGGCTACGCCCGCGGCCAGGCGACGGTGTGCTTCGTCCTCGGCGTGTTCTATGCGATCGGGTTGACGCTGGTCGGCCTCGATTTCGCACTGGTCGTCGGGCTGCTGGCCGGAATCCTTTCCTTCATTCCCTACGTGGGAACGATCACCGGGTTCGTGACGAGCATGGGACTGGCCTTCGCGCAGTTCTCGGACACCCTGTCGATCGCGCTGGTGCTCGGCGTGTTCCTGATCGGGCAGGTGCTCGAAGGGCAGTTCCTCACGCCCAAGCTGGTCGGCGACCGCATCGGCCTGCACCCGGTTTGGGTGATCTTCGCCCTGCTGGCCGGCGGCGCGCTCTTCGGGTTCGTCGGGGTGCTCCTGGCCCTGCCGGCGGCGGCGGTCGTCGGCGTGCTGGCGCGCTTCGGCCTCGGCCGCTACGAGCAGAGCCGCTATTATCGAGGCGGCGAGGCGTCCGAGCCGGGCATGACGGGGCAGCGCGGGCTGCCGCCGGCCGACTGACCCCTGCGGGAGTCGACCGGTGACGCAGCTGCCGCTCGAGTTCGGGTTCCCGCCGTCCTTCGCGGCCGCCGACTTTCTCGTCTCCGCGTGCAACCAGAATGCGTTCGCATGGGTGGAACATTGGCCGCATTGGAACGGGCCGGCGCTCGCGATTTGCGGGCCGCCCGGCTGCGGCAAGACGCATCTTGCCCATGTCTGGCAGGCCCGCGCCGACGCCGCCCTCATCGAAGCGCAACGGCTGCCGGGCGCCGATCCCGCCCGGCTTCTTCCGGCCTCAGGCGCCTGCGTCGTCGACGGCATCGCCACGGCGGGATTCGACGCGGAGGGCGAACGCACGCTTCTGCACCTCTACAACATGATCGTGGAGCGACGCGGATACCTGATGTTCTGCGCGGAAATGCCGCCGGCGCGCTGGACGCTGCACCTTCCCGATCTGCGGTCGCGGGTGCTGGCCGCGCCCGTGGTGACGATCGAACCGCCGGACGATGGCCTGCTTGAATCGCTGCTCGCAAAATTGTTCGCCGATCGGCAGCTGACGGTCGATCGCGGGACGATCATCTACATCGTCACCCGCATGGAGCGTTCTTTCGACGCGGCACGGCGGCTCGTCGACGCGATAGACCGCGCGGCTTTGTCGCAGCGGCGCCGACCGACTCTGGCGTTGGTGCGCGAGGTTCTGGAGCGGGCCGCCTAGCGGCGGCCGGCGCATTACCAGGTGCGAACCGGTCCGATGTCGAGGTGGATGAAATTCTGGTTTGGATAGTAGCCGACGCCGCCGAGCTGCATGTCGAGCGCGATCTGATGGGCTTCCTCGATCGGCAGCCCATCGAAGCGGACGTCGACGGCCTGGCCCTTGATATGCAGGCTGTCCTTGGCGGCATGGACGCCGTGCTTCATCAGCATGCGGTTGGTCGCCGCCGAGCGATAGCCGCAGACGACTTCGAACGAACCGGCGTAGTCCGTGCGCTGCTTGAACGCGTAGAGCAGATCGAGCAGTCGCACGTCGATGCGGTGGATGGACTGGTTGTGCCGATCGCGGAAGAGGTGGTCGATCTCGTCGAGGGCGGTGGACAGATAGCGGCCTTGCTGAAGGTACGGTCCGACAAACGTCTCGTCGCTCCATCGCGTGTGCAGCGCAATCATTCGCGTCGATGCGACGGCGGCGGATGACGTATCAGGTCGTACGACGAGGGCGGCCCCGGCCGCCGCCGAGAAGAATAGGAACGTGCGCCTCGAATATGACACGCGAGCCAGTGTCATTCGCCCCTCCCCCAGAAGCGAGACCTATGGTCTCTCGTTGATCGGAAACCGACCGCGCGTCGGCTCGATGATTTCCCGACTAAAGGAAGAAGCGCCGGGGGTCAACCATTGAGATGCGCGCGAAACTCCCGATCAACACAGCACGGTCAAACGATCCGTTTGCCCATGTGCGGCATCACTCTACCGCTAGTTGTTCAGATTGCGCCCGATTGGTTGACATCCCGTTAAGGACAGCTAGTTTCACAAATCTGAAATTCATTTGTATCATGCACCGCTGCCGGCCACGGTTATAAGGACGCCCATGCCGGAGGAAGTCGAGATCAAGCTTCGACTGTCGCCCGATCGTGCCAGTCGACTGCGTCGTTCTGCCCTGCTGCATTCCCTGGCGCGGGGACGCGGCCGGACGCGGCGTCTGATGAGCGTGTATTTCGACACGCCGCGCCTGGAACTGAAGGCCGGCGGCGCCGCGTTGCGCGTCCGCCATATCGGCCAGCGCCGCATTCAGACCGTGAAGCTGCCAGTCGACGGCCAGACGGGATTGCAGACGTTTCGCGAGATCGAGGTCGACGTGTCCGGCGACTCGCCGGATCTGACCCGGGTCCCGAGCGAAGAGATGAGCGCGCTGCTCGGCGATCATGGAGCCGGCACCAGCCTGACCCCCATATTCGCGACGGAGATTCGCCGCACGGTCTGGTTGATCGCTCTCCACGAGAGCGAGATCGAAATGGCGCTCGACCTTGGCGAGATCAGGGCGGGCGACCGGCGGCTGCCGATCAGCGAAGTGGAGTTCGAATTGAAATCCGGCAACGCCGGCCGCTTGCCGGAGTTGGCGCTGGCCTTGCACCGCGAAGTGTCGCTGGCCTGGGAATACGACACCAAGGCGGCGCGCGGCTACCGCCTGGCGATGGACGAGCCGCCGGGTCCGGAGAAGGCGCGCCCCGTTGCCCTCAACCACGACATGACCGGACGGATCGCCTTTGCCGCCATCGCGCAAGCCTGCCTGCAGCAGATCAGGGCGAACGAAGCCTGCGCGCGCCTGGGCCAGGACAGCGAGGGCGTGCATCAGCTGCGCGTCGGGCTGCGCCGCTTGCGCGCGCTCATCGGCGCGTATCGCAACGGCATGGCCGTCGAGTTCGGCAACTACCTGGCGAGAGAGCTCGACTGGCTGCAGACGCAGTTCGGCGGCGCCCGCGATTGGGACGTGTTCATCGCCGAATCGCTGCAGCGGCTGCGGATGCGCCTGCCGGCCGATCCGGCGGTCTCCGCGATGCTGCGGGCCGCCGCCGTGCTGCGCGAAGAGAGCTATTCGACCATGCGCGCAACGCTCGACGAGCCGCGCTATACGGAGCTGTTGCTCCGCTTCCAACTGGCGCTGGCGGACGGGAGCTGGAGCGCTCCCCTCGACAGCGGCGGCGAGATTCTCGATCGTCCGGTCGCGGACTTCGCGCAGATCGTGCTCGGCAAGCGGTACAAGAAGCTGCGCGCGCTCGGCGGCAAGCACGCCGACCTGCCGGAGGAGGAGCTGCATCGCCTGCGGATCGCCGGCAAGAAGCTCCGCTACGCGGCCGAGTTCTTCCGCAGCCTCTATCCGAAGAAGCCGGCGGCGAAGTTCATCGGCGCGCTGGCCGACGTTCAGGACCAGCTCGGGTCGCTCAACGATGCGATCGTGAGCCGGCAGCTGCTGCTCTCGCTCGAAGGGCGTGTCGCGAATGCCAACGACATCGAAGCGGCGCGGCACGCGAGCGGCCTCATCCTCGGCTGGCAGGCGGCACGGATCGACCGCGACCTCGCCGATTTCGAGTCGACCTGGCGCAAGCTCCGCGGCCGCTCGCCGTTCTGGACCAAGGAGGCGTACTAGCGATCGGCTAGTCGTCGCCGGAAAGCGCTGCCGGAATCATGAAATCCGTGAGCGAACCGGCGCCGGCCTCGGTCTGCTGCCAGCGATCGATGTGGAGGACGATCACCGCCAGACCCGCCGTCGGATACTTCTCGCGCAGGCGGGCGAGCGCGTCCCGGTCGCCACGCGATGCCAGACTGGCCGCCAACCGCTCGAGTCCGGGATTGTGGGCGATCAGAAGGACGCTCGCGACCTTGTCGGCGGTCGCGCGCACCCGCTGCAACAATCCCTCGGCCCCCGCGAGGTACAACTTGCGGTCGAATTTCACCGGGATCTTCGGGCCGAGGACTGGCTGCAGCAGTTCCAGCGTCTCGCGCGTGCGGGTCGCCGGCGAGCACAGAATCAGCTCGGGCCGGTAGTCCCTGTTCCGCATATATGCGGCCAGCGCGGGGGCATCGCGGCGGCCGCGCGGCGCCAGCGGACGATCGAAGTCCTCCGCATCGGGGTCGCTCCTGTCCGATTTGGCATGGCGTAGAAGATAAAGAGTCTTCGTCGGCATAAGGATTCGTACCCTGAAGGATTCGCCTACACTATCCCGCGGCGGCACGAACGGCAAAACCTCCGTTTGTCATAGACTCGTCATGACAGATTCGGTCTCCCCGTATAAACTTGGCCGCTGAGGAGAAAGCGCATGAACGACGTCGCCGCCCAGGAACAATCGAATCCACTCGCCGCGTCGCCGACGCGGTTCTTCAACCGTGAGCTCTCCTGGCTCGACTTCAACGGTCGTGTCCTCGAGGAGGCGTTCAATTCGGCGCATCCGCTGCTGGAGCGTCTGCGCTTTCTGTCGATATCGGCCAACAACCTGGACGAATTCTTCATGGTGCGCGTCGCCGGCCTGAAGGGGCAGGTCTCCGCCGGCGTCACGACGCCCAGCCAGGACGGCTTGACGCCGGCGCAACAGCTGATGGCGATCAATGCCCGCTCCGGCGATCTGATGCAGAACCAGCAGGCCTGCTGGCGCGGCCTGCGCGAGGAAATGCGGGCCGCGGGAATCGCCGTCATCGATCCCTCGGAGATGACGCCGGAGGAACGGCAATGGCTCGACGGCTTCTTCCTCGATCAGATCTTCCCAGTCTTGACGCCGATGGCGATCGACCCGGCGCACCCGTTCCCGTTCATTCCCAATCTCGGCTTCTCGATTGCGCTCGAACTCAAGGCCCGGGTCGGCGAGCGCAGCCTGCGCGCCCTTGTGCCGCTACCGAGCCAGATCCCGCGCTTCGTGCGGCTGCCCGGCGCCAGCGTGCGTTTCCTGCCGCTGGAAGCGCTGGCCAGTCTCTATCTCGACCGCCTGTTTCCCGGCTTCGACGTCGTCGCCATGGGCTATTTCCGAATCATCCGC
>JBKOWC010000222.1:0-4821 GCA_046724215.1 Pseudomonadota bacterium
ACGCATCGCCAAGGTGATGGCGCGGGCGGGCCTCTGCTCGCGCCGCGACGCGGAACGCTGGATCGCAGCGGGGCGCGTCGCCGTCGACGGCAAGGTGCTGACCACGCCGGCGGTCGTCGTCGAAGCGGACGCGCGCATCATCGTCGACGGCAAGCCGCTCCCGGCCAAGGAATCGACGCGCCTCTTCCGCTACCACAAGCCGCGCGGGCTGGTGACGACGGCGCGCGACCCGCAGGGGCGCCCGACGGTGTTCGCGAGCCTGCCGGCGGACCTGCCGCGGCTCGTCACCGTTGGCCGGCTCGACATCAATTCCGAAGGGCTGCTCCTCCTCACCAACGACGGCGAGCTGGCGCGCCGGCTGGAGCTGCCGGCCAATGCCTGGGCTCGGCGCTATCGCGTGCGCGTGCGGGGCGAGGTCGAGCCGGCGACGCTGGCGACGCTGGCGAAGGGCATCACGATCGAGGGCGTCGCCTACGGCCCGGTGCGTGCGGCGCTCGACCGCCAGCAGGGCGGCAATGCCTGGATCACGCTTGGCCTGACCGAAGGCAAGAACCGCGAGGTGCGGCGTATCTGCGAGCATTTCGGCTGGCCGGTGAGCCGGCTGATCCGCATCGCCTATGGCCCCTTCCAGCTGGGCGACCTGCCCCCGGGCGCGGTCGAGGAAGTGCCGGGCAAAGTGCTGCGGGAGCAGCTGGGGGAGAAGACCAAGTCCACTCAGCGGCTCCGGCGCAAGCGCTAGCGGCGCTCCCTTGCCATCGGCGGCGCTGCCATGGACATTGGCGACGTTGCCATTCCTATTGGAGCTTGCATGGCCGAAGCCCTGACGCAGCCGCCGCGGCATCCCTACCACACGTTCCTCAACTTCCCGCTCGTCACCGACCTGGACCGGCTCGACGCCCATGTGGCGATCCTCGGCCTGCCCTATGGCGCGCCCTACCGCATGTCCGAGGTGACCAACGACCAGACGAACGCGCCGACGGCCGTGCGCGCGGCCTCGGAGCGCATCAGCATGGGGCTCGACCGCTGGGACTTCGACATCGGCGGCACGCTCTTCGACGGCAAGCCGATCCGCGTCGTCGACTGCGGCGACGTGATCGCCGATCCGCCGGACCTGCGCGCGCATTACCGGCGCGCCGAGGCGGCGGCGCGCAAGATCTTCGCGCGCGGCGCCCTGCTGATCTCGATCGGCGGCGACCATGGCGTGCCGATCCCGGTGTTCCGCGCGCTGGAGAAACATGCGCCGGTGACGATGGTGCATGTCGACGCGCATCTCGACTGGCGCGACGAGGTAAACGGCGTGAAGGAGGGATACTCGAACCCGCTGCGGCGGGCCTCCGAACTGCCGTGGGTCGAGGGCATGATCCAGATCGGCCTGCGCGCCCAGGGCAGCGCCCGCGCCATCGAGATCAAGGACGCGACGGCCTACGGCTCGCAGATCATCACCTCCTACGAGGTGCTTGAGCGTGGCATGGCCGCGGTGCTCGAGCGCATCCCCGACGGCCGCCGCTACTACCTCTCGATCGATGCCGACGGCGTCGATCCGACGATCATGCCGGGAGTCATCGCGCCTTGTCCGGGCGGCCTGCTCTATCACCACATGCGCGCGCTCATTCACGGCCTCGTCGCCAAGGGCCGCGTGGTCGGCATGGACATCGTCGAGATCTGCCCGAGCCTTGACCACAACGACCTCACCACCATCACGGCCGGGCGGTTCATGCTCAACCTGATCGGCATGGCCGTGCGGGCGGGGTATTTCGGGTAGGCATGCGCCGAAAGTGCAAAACAACCCCATGCATTAAAAAATCGTCCTTGTTTTTCAAGGAGATGAGTTTGCCGATTCGGACCCGATTCCAGTCGTCGAACGGCCCGGGAAGGCGCTCGCCGACGGACTTGGTGGCCTTCCGTGCGTATCGTCGCCGGCCGGCATAGGGGACGGCGGCTCGAGGCGCCGGCCGGGCTCGACGTGCGGCCGACCTCGGACCGGGCGCGCGAGGCGCTGTTCAACATCCTCGAGCATGGGCGCTTCAGCGACGACGGCACCTCGCCGCTTCTCGGCGCGGTTGTGCTCGACGCCTTTGCGGGCAGCGGGGCGCTCGGCCTGGAGGCGCTGTCGCGCGGCGCTCGCCAGCTGACCTGCATGGAGACCAGCGCCGCCGCCCGCAGCGCGGTGCGCGCCAACGGCGCGGCGCTCGGCGAGGCCGGGCGCGTCACGGTGCTGCAGGCCGATGCGACGAACCCGCCGGCCGCCGCGGCGGCCTGCGACCTCGTCCTCCTCGATCCGCCCTACCGCAGCGGCCTGGCCGCGGCGGCGCTCGCCGCGCTGGCGGCGCGCGGCTGGATCGCCGACCGGGCGATCTGCGTCGTCGAGACGGCGGTCGACGAGGATTTCGCCGCGCCCGCGGGATTCACGGCCGCCGACGAGCGTCGTTACGGCACGGCAAAGCTGCTGTTTCTGCGATTCGCGCGGACGATTCCATAGGATGCCGCGATGCCGCTGCAGAACCGGGTGACGCCGTTCGGCGACATCGTCGCCATCGCGCAGCGCGGGCTCTTCATGGGCAATCGCGGCATCATCCATGATCCGGCCACGCGCACGCTGCTCCGCCGGCGCTGGTCGACGAAGGCCTGGATCACCTGCGTCTGCCAGTTCAGAGGCGTCCGGCGCGCGGTGATGGCGCGCCGCAGCTGGACCGAGCTCTTCTTCCTCGACGAAGCCACGGCGCTGGCCGCCGGCCATCGGCCTTGCTTCTACTGCCGGCGTGGGGAGGCGAATGCTTTTCGTGCGGCTTGGGCGGAGGGAAACAGATGCCCGCCGCCGCGCGCCGCCGAGATGGACGCAGCGCTTCACAGCGAGCGGCTCTTGGGCCGCGAGAAGCGGCGGCATCGATTGCCCGCGTCCCTCGAGAAACTGCCGGACGGCGTGTTCGTCGCGGCGGGAGGGGCTGCCTACTTGATCGTCGGCGGCGGGGCGCTGCCGTGGTCCGAGGACGGCTACCGCGACGCGCCGTCATCCCTCGCAGATGCCCGGCTTCTGACACCTCCTTCGACCGTTCGCGCGCTCGCCGCGGGCTATCGCCCCGTCCTGCATCCGACCGCGCGCCGCTAAGTCGACCTGCCCGCCCAGGCTTGTGCTCCCGTTCTCGACCCGATCGGGCTTCTGGCGCGTGTCCCGATTTGCTGGAACCAAAGTTTCCTCTGACTTGATTCCCCCGCGAAAGCGGGGGCCCAGGGCAAGCGACGTGCCGTGCCCCCTGGACCCCCGCTTTCGCGGGGGAATCAATGGAGTTTTCACACGCGAGGATCGAGGCAGCTGATTCCACCTTCGGAGACCGCTCTACGCCGGGATGGGATCGTAGAGGCGCGTGCTCACATATCATCGACCCGCGCGCGGTCCGAAAGATCGCCGCGGCGACGGCCGCGCTCGCCGCGGCCGCGGAGCCGTGACGGCTTCGATTTATTTGGTCCTGAATGCCGTGCTGCTGCCTGATTCCCCCGCGAAAGCGGGGGGCCAGTGGAGGCGACATGCGGTAGCCCTGGACCCCCGCTTTCGCGCTAGTACCACTGAGTCAGAAAGCCGCAGGCGAGCAGTTGGCGAATCATATAGTGGAGGAGATTCACTCACCAGCGCGGAGGCGAAGATGGGTCGGCCTGGGGCAGAAGCCAGTGAATCGCGATTTGCGGACTATATCGAAGGGCTTGTGAGCGTGATCGGGCATGCGGATCGGGAGCGGCCGCTGCGGGACTATTGCGTGGGGCTGATGATGCCGTGCGAGCGCAAGAGCGTCGAGCCGCATGCGGATCGGGAGCGGCCGCTGCGGGACTATTGCGTGGGGCTGATGATGCCGTGCGAGCGCAAGAGCGTCGAGCCGATCGCGGCGGTGACGGCGCCGGCGCGGGTAGCGGCGCAGCATCAATCGCTGCTGCACTTTGTCAATCAGGCCCCGTGGTCGGACGAGAAGGTGTTGGCGAAGGTGCGCGAGATGGTGATGCCGGCAATCGAGCGCCGCGGGCCGATCGAGGCGTGGATCATCGATGACACCAGCTTTCCCAAGAAGGGGCGGCACTCGGTCGGGGTAGGACGGCAATACTGCGGCCAGGTCGGCAAGCAGGAGAACTGCCAGGTGGCAGTGTCGCTGTCGATTGCCAATCACCATGCGAGCCTGCCGGTGGCGTATCGCCTGTATTTGCCGAAAGAATGGGCCGAGGACGGCACGCGTAAGCGCGCGGCGGGCGTGCCGGACGAGATCCCCTTCCGAACCAAGCTGGAGATCGCGCTCGAACAGTTCCGCTGGGCGTGCGCGGCCGGCCTTCCCCGCGGCGTGGCGTTGATGGATCCGGCCTATGGCAACGACGCCAGACTGCGGATCAGCATCACGGCCCTGCAGTTGAACTATGTGGCCGGTATCTTGTCGAAAACGCTGGTGTGGGCGCCCGGCACCGGGCCGCAGCCGGGTCACCGACCGTCGCACCGGGGTCGCCGCGCCGCGCCCGATCTGATCTCGGTCAAAGACCTCGCGCTCGCCCAGCCGGCGACAGCGTGGCGGACGATCAGGTGGCGCGAAGGCACGAACGACTGGCTCACGTCACGGTTTGCGCGTGTTCGCGTTCGCGTCGCACATCGTCACCTCACCGCGGCCCCGGTGGAAGAGTGGCTGCTGATCGAATGGCCGCAGGGCGAGGAGGCGCCGACAAAGTATTGGCTCTCGACCCTGGCCGAAGACATCTCCTTCCGCGCGCTGGTCGATATCGCCAAACTGCGTTGGCGCATCGAGCGCGACTATCAAGAGCTCAAGCAGGAGATCGGCCTGGGGCACTATGAAG
>JBKOWC010000265.1:0-7280 GCA_046724215.1 Pseudomonadota bacterium
GCAGTGATCAATAAGGGCAGTTCGGCTTGCCGCAGGACGTGGCGCCCGTCGACGGCATGTAGGTCCCGCAGACGCGGCATTTGACCATGTCCTCGGCCTGCAACGCCCCCTCGGCCCGCGGCGCCCTTGCCTTGCCCTGGCCCTGCCGCCGCAGGGCCTGCTTGCGCAAGCGGTCCAGTTCGCCGATGAACTTGAACCCGTACCACACCGCCATGACGATCACGATGAGGACGAGCAGCTTGTTGAGGCTGGGGAGTCCGAACATTGGTCGGATTTAGCGTCGTGGCCGCCGTTCGGTCAAGGAACTGACGCCGGGCGGATTGGGCGCCGCCAGCCGCGGCACACCGGGTTTACAACCCAAATCGCGACCACAGCGCGCGCTCGTCGAGGGCAGTGATCAGGTCGCCGGCCCACTCCGGCCCCGTGCCGAGGCCGAGGCGCCGCGACAGCCAGCCGCGTCGAGCGCCGACAACGCGCAGGCTCACCTTGTCGCCGAAACGGGCGCGCATGACCGTCCGCAGATCGCCGATCCCATCGATGAGGCCTAGTTCAAGCGCGCGGCGCCCGCTCCAAAATTCGCCGCTGAACAGCGTGTCGTCGCCGGCCTTGAGTCGGTCGCCGCGGCGCCGGCGGACCTGCGCCTTGAAGCTCTCGTGGATGTCCTGCTGGAGGGCCTCGAGGCGGGCCACGTCGGCGGCGTCCTCGGCGCGGAACGGATCGAGCATCGATTTGCGCGCTCCCGCCGTATGGACGCGCCGCTCGATCCCCACGCGCTGCAGCAGGTCCTGGAAGCCGAATCCGGCGCTGATCACGCCGATGGAGCCGACGATCGACGACTCGTCGGCATAGATCTCGTCGCCGGCGGTCGCCAGCCAATATCCGCCCGAAGCGGCGACGTCTTCGGCAAAGGCAAAGACCGGGACTTTCTTTTCGGCGGCGAGGTCGCGGATGCGCTTGGCGATCAGCGCCGATTGAACCGGCGATCCGCCGGGCGAGTTGATCGCTAGGGCGACCGCCTCCAGGCCGCCGAGCGAGAAGGAGCGCTCGAGCGTCGCGGCGAGGTTCGCCAGCGACAACCCGCTGCGCCAGGTGCTGAGTGGCGAAATGACGCCGGCCAGCCTGACCACCGCCACCACGGGAATTCCGCGCAAGCGGGCGATGCCGAGCCGTTCGGACCAGTGCGCGCTCATGGCCGCACGGCTGCTGCGCCCCTCATAGGACCAGTCCGACGGCGTCGCGCAGGATCGCCTCGGCCGCCGGGGTATAGCGCCCGTCGGGCTCGTGCAGCACGAGCCCGGCGGCCAGCCGCGTCGGCGCGCCCACTTCCTTGCGCGCCCGCACGAGGATCCGGCTCGCCGGCCGGCTGCCGCCCGGCCACAGCGGAAAGACGACGATTTCACCCGTCCGCGACTTGAGCTCGCCGAGTAGCGCCTCCATGCGATCGGCGCGATGTATGAAGGTGACCGTGCCCTTCGGCCGCACCATTGTCAGGCAGAAGCGGACCCAATCGGCCAGCGTCGCCTCGCCCTCATGTTGCGCGAGCGCGCGGCCTGGATGCGGCGATGGCGCGCCCGCTTCAGCCGGCAGGAACGGCGGATTGGCCATCACGTGATGGAACGAGCTCGGCGCCAGCCGCGGCGGTGGCCGCAACAGGTCGCCGATCATCACCTCGACCCGTCCGAGGAACCCGTTCAGCTCGATGTTTCGCGCCGCCAGCCGCGCCAGGTCGCGCTGCATCTCGATGCCCCGCACTTGGCACCCGGGCTCCCGCCAGGCCAGGCACAGCGCCGCGGCGCCCACTCCGGCACCGACGTCGAGCACCATGTCGCCCGGTGCCGCCGGCACCGAGGCGGCCAGGAAAACGGGATCGATCGCCACGCGATAACCTACCTGCGGCTGGGTCAGCCGCACCCGGCCGCCGAGCAACCGATCGTCCGTCACGTCGGCCGCCGGCGCAGGCTCACTCATCAGGCAGGCTCTCGCCGAATTCCGCCAGGATGCGCCGCGCTTGCGGGTAGTCCTCGTCGGCCACCATCAGGCGCTGCCCCACCAGGTCGACGGCGCCGGCGAAGGCCGAACTCAAATGGGTGTCGAACAGGAACGTCTGGATGCGCTGGTCCTCGAGCAGGGCCGTCAGCCGCGCAATCCGCACCGTATCGTTGGTTCGCAACAGTTCGCGCAAAGTCGACTACTCCGCCCCCGATGTCGCTCCGCTCGGTTCCTCCGGTCGGACCCACGGGCTTGACCGCTACAGGCAGCATTCTATGCTCGCCCCTGCGTCGTGGGGTCAAGCAAACAGGATCGGAAAGATTGTGGCTGTTGTCGTCAATCTCGGGGACGAGCGAGGCAAACCGCGACGGCCGTCGCTCAATTCGCTGGCTGCGCTGGTCGGGGAGGACCTGAAAGGGGTCAACGACCGCATCATCCAGCACATGCACAGTCCGGTTGCGCTCATCCCCCAGCTGGCCGGCCACATCATCGCCGCCGGCGGCAAGCGGCTGCGGCCTATGCTGACGCTGGCGGCAGCGCGCCTCTGCGGCTATCGCGGCGACCGCCATATCGCGCTCGCCACCTGTGTCGAGTTCATCCACACCGCCACGCTCCTGCACGACGACGTCGTCGACGACAGCGAACTGCGCCGCGGCTTGGCGTCGGCCAACGCGGTGTGGGGCAACAAGGCGAGCGTTCTCGTCGGCGATTTCCTCTTCAGCCGGGCATTTCAGCTGATGGTTGCCGACGGCTCCCTCAAGGTGCTGGATATCCTGTCACAAGCGTCTGCCGTCATCGCCGAGGGCGAAGTGTTGCAGCTCGCTACCAGCAACGACACGGAGACCAGCGAGCAGGCGTACCTCGACGTCATCCGCAGCAAGACAGCGGCCCTGTTCGCCGCCGCCTGCCGCATCGGCGCGGTCGTCGCCAACCGGCCCAAGGTGGAGGAGGAGGCTCTCGACAGCTTCGGCCTCAATCTCGGCATCGCCTTCCAGCTGATCGACGACGTTCTCGACTACTCGGCACGCCAGATCGAACTAGGCAAGACCATCGGCGACGACTTCCGCGAGGGCAAGATAACCCTGCCGCTCATCCTGGCGTTCCGCCGCGGCGACACCGAGGAGCGGGCCTTCTGGCGGCGCACCGTCGAGGATCTCGATCAGCGCGACGGCGACCTCGACCGGGCGATCGCCCTACTCGACCGCCAGGGCGCGCTGCGCGACACCGTTGCCCGCGCCGGCCACTACGGCGCGATCGCGCGCGACGCCCTCGGCATCTTCCCCGACGGCGCGGAGAAGCGGGCGTTCCTGGAAGCCATCGACTTCTGCATCGAACGGGCACACTAGCTTAGCTAGCGCTCGGTATCGGCCGCTCCGACCGCGGCCGTGCTCTCGGCGATCATGTCCGGCAGGCGTCGCATGTCGTCGAACAGACGCTGCGGAGCCAGCCTGGCGAGTCTGTCCCGGTAGCCGGCGCGCTGCGCGTGGCCGCCACCCAGAAAGCCGAAGACCCGCATGCCCGCGCACTGCGCCGCCTCGATCCCGGGCGCGCTATCCTCGATCACGAGACAGTGGATGCCCGGCACGCCCATGCGCGCGGACGCATGCAGGAACAGGTCCGGCGCCGGCTTCCCCTTCGCGACCATGGCGGCACTGAAGAGACGGCTGGCGAACCGCGGCAGCAGTCCCGTCACCTCCAGCGAAACGCGAATCCGCTCGGGCAGACTCGATGACGCCACGCAGAACGGAACCGTCAGACGGTCGAGGGCCTCGACGATGCCCGGCATGGCCACCAGCTCCCGGCGGTAGAGGTCGAACAGCCGCAGGCGCATCCGTTCCAGCCGTTCTGCCGGAAGTTCAAAACCGAAGTCGTCGCGCAAGATGGCCTGCATCGCCGCCAGGCTGCGGCCGAGGAAGCGGTCATAGGCCGTCTCTTCGTCGATCGCGTAGCCGGCCTCGGCCAGCCCTTCCAGCAGGACGCGCATCGCCAGCGGCTCGCTGTCGACCAGGACGCCGTCGCAATCGAAGATGACGAGGCGGGTTTCGGGCCGCACTCAGCTCATCCAGTTGCCGCCGTCGACGTTGAGCGTCTGCGCGACGATGTAGTCGGCATCGGCGGAGGCGAGGAACACGGCGGCACCCGCGATGTCCTCCGGAAAGCCCATGCGCCCGTAAGGGACGGCGAGGCCGACCTGCCGCTTCTTTTCGCCGAGCGGCAGGTTCTCGTATTTCGCGAACTGTGCGTCGACGTGGTCCCACATCGGCGTGTCGATGACGCCGGGCGCGATGCCGTTGACGTTGATCTTGTGCTTGATGAGGGCGAGACCGGCGGATTGCGTCAGGCTGATCACGGCGGCCTTGCTCGCGCAATAGACCGCGACGAGCGCCTCGCCCCGGCGGCCGGCCTGGCTGGAGAAGTTGACGATCTTGCCGCCCTGCCCTTGTCTCACCATCTGCGCCGCCACTGCCTGCAGCGTGAACAGCAGGCCCTTCACGTTGACGGCAAACTGCATGTCGTAGCTCGCCTCGGTGATCTCGAGCAGCGGCGCCATGTCGAAGATGGCTGCGTTGTTGACGAGAACGTCGATGCGGCCGGCCCTACCCACGACCGTTGCCACCATGGCGTCGATCGAGGCCCTCTTGGTCACGTCGAGGGAAACGGCAAAGGCGCCGCCGCCGATCACGTCCGCGGTCGCTGCTGCCTCCGCCTCGAGCACGTCGGCGACGACGACGCGCGCGCCCTCCCGGGCGTAGCGCCTGCTGATGGCAGCGCCAATCCCGCGCGCCCCGCCGGTGACGACTGCGACCTTGTCCTTCAGCTTCACCGACCGGCCCCCGCTACCAGCAGGTATAGCCGCCATCCGCCAGCACGATGCTTCCGGTCAACAGGCTGGCCGCCTCCGAGGCGAGGAAGAGGACGACCGACGCGATCTCCTCCGGCTGGCCGACCCGATGCATGGGCGTCATCTCCAGCCATGTCTCGTACATGGCCTTGTTCTCCTTTATGCCGAAGCTCGTGAGCGGCGTCTCGATATAGGTCGGTGCCACCGCATTGACGCGCACGCCGCGCTGCCCCCATTCCGCGGCCAGCGACCGCGTCAGGTGGTGCACCGCCGCCTTCGAGGCGTTGTAGAACGCCTGCGGCTGCGGCTTGTTGACGATGAAGCCGGACATCGACCCGATGTTGACGATGGAGCCGCGCTTGCGCTCCAGCATCTGGCGGCCGAAGGCGCGGCAGCACCAGAAGAGGCCGTCGACGTTGACGTCCATGTGGAAGCGCCAGTGTTCGTCGCTGGTGTCCTCGGCGCGCACGTCGCTCTTGGCGACCCCGGCATTGTTGACGAGGATCTCGACCGGTCCGTGCTCGCGCTTGATCTGCTGCGCCGCGGCGTCGACGGCCGCCGACTTGGTGACGTCGAGCTGAATGCCCGCCACGTTGAGCCCGAGCTTCTTCAGATCGGCCGTGGCGCTGGCGACGCGATCGGCCATGAGTTCTGCGACCACGACCTTGGCGCCGGCTTCGGCCAACGCCTGTGCGCAGGCGAAGCCGATGCCCTGGCCGCCGCCGGTGACGACGGCGACGCGGCCATCGAGCTTGAACTTGTCGAGGTACACGGCGCGCCTCCTCAGTTAGGCCTTTGGGCCGGGTGAGTCGTGTCGGCTAGTGGGTGACGCCGCAGACGCGGCAGCGCCCGCCCGTCCGCATCGAAGAGGTGGCAGGTCTCCGGGTCGATGCCGACGGCGACACGATCATGCACACGCGTCGGATTGTCGCCATCGGCCTGCACGACGAAGAGCGAACCTTCCCCCGGCCGGATGTACAGATAGGTCTCGCCGCCGAGCCGTTCGGCGACGATGACGTCGCCACTGAGCTCGCCCTGCGTGCTGGTCTTCAGGTGTTCAGGGCGGACGCCGAGCGTGAGCTTGGCGCCGGGCTGGAGGCCGCTTGCGGCCACGGGAACCCGGACGTCGCGCCCGCCAGGGAGTACCACGGTCGCGCCGTCGGGTCCCGCGGCACGCAGCTCGGTCGCCAGGAAGTTCATCTTCGGCGAACCGATGAACCCGGCGACGAACAGGTTGACGGGATGGTGGTAGAGCTCCAGCGGTGATCCCGCCTGTTCGATGTTCCCGGCATTCAGCACCACGATCTTGTCGGCCAGGGTCATCGCTTCGACCTGGTCATGGGTGACGTAGATCATCGTCGTTGTCAGTGATTCGTGCAGCTGGGCAATCTCCAGGCGCATCTGCACGCGCAAGGCGGCATCGAGATTCGAGAGCGGCTCATCGAACAAAAAGGCCTTCGGCTCGCGCACGATCGCGCGTCCGATCGCCACCCGCTGACGCTGGCCACCAGACAGCTGGCGCGGCTTGCGGTCGAGATAGCTCGCGAGGTTCAAGGTCGCGGCCGCCTTCTCCACCTTCTGCCGGATGACCTCCTTTGCTTCCCCGGCCATCTTGAGTCCGAAACCGATGTTGCCGCGCACGCTCATGTGCGGGTAGAGCGCATAGGACTGGAACACCATCGACAGTCCGCGCTTGGCCGGCGGCACGTCGCTGACATCGACGCCATCGATCTCGATCCGGCCGCCCGTCACGTCTTCAAGGCCGGCAATCAGCCGGAGCAAAGTCGACTTGCCGCAGCCGGAGGGCCCGACGAAAACCACGAACTCGCCGTCGTCGATCTCGAGATCGACGGAAGGAATGACCGTAACGTCGCCGAACGACTTGTTGACGCCTTTCAGGACAATTCTTCCGCTCATGCCGACGCTCCCAGGATGTCGCCCATCATTTGACCGCTCCGAACGTAAGGCCGCGCACCAGCTGCCGCTGCGAGAACCAGCCGAGCACCAGGATCGGCGCCACCGCCATGGTCGATGCCGCCGAAAGCTTGGCCCAGAACAGCCCTTCCGGGCTCGAATAGGAGGCGATGAAGGCCGTCAGCGGCGCCGCCTCCGTCGTCGTCAGGTTCAGCGTCCAGAACGCCTCGTTCCACGCCAGGATGACGTTGAGAAGCAGGGTCGAGGCGATGCCCGGCACGGCCATCGGCGTCAGCACATAAACGATCTCCCGCCACAGCGTGGCACCATCCATGCGCGAGGCTTCCAGGATCTCGCCGGGTATCTCCTTGAAGTAGGTGAAGAGCATCCAGACGATGATCGGCAGGTTGAGCAGGAACAGCACGATGATCAGCCCGGTGCGCGAATCGAGCATGTCCAAGGACTTGAAGATGAGATAAATCGGAATCAGAGCGCCGACCGGCGGCATCATCTTCGTCGACAGCATCCACATCAG
>JBKOWC010000055.1:0-2940 GCA_046724215.1 Pseudomonadota bacterium
GCCTTCCGCGGCTTCGGCGGGCCGCAGGGCATGATGGGCATCGAGCAGGTGATCGATGCCATCGCCCGCCATCTGGGCAAGGATCCGCTGGAGATCCGCAAGCTCAATCTCTACGGCCAGGGCGAACGGAACGTGACGCCCTACCACATGACCGTCGAGGACAATATCCTGCCGGAGCTCATCGCCGATCTCGAACGGGGCGCCGACTATTGGCAGCGTCGCGAAGAGGTGCGCACCTTCAACGCGGCGAACGCCTATCTCAAGAAGGGCATCGCCCTGACGCCGGTGAAGTTCGGCATCTCCTTCACGACGACGCACCTCAACCAGGCCGGCGCGCTGCTCCACGTCTACACTGACGGCAGCGTGCACCTGAACCATGGCGGCACCGAGATGGGCCAGGGCCTGTTCATCAAGGTGGCGCAGGTCGTCGCCGAGGAACTGCAGATCGACTTCGACCGTGTCAAGATCACCGCCACCAGCACCGGCAAGGTGCCGAACACCTCGGCCACGGCGGCTTCCTCCGGCTCCGACATCAACGGCATGGCCGCGCGCGATGCCGCCCGCACGATCAGGCAGCGGCTGACCCGCTTCGCGGCCGCGCACTACGGCGTGCCGGCGGAGGCGGTCGAGTTCCGGCCCAACCGCGTGCGAGTCGGCGAGCGGGACGTGGCCTTCGCCGACCTCGTGAAGCAGGCCTGGATGGCGCGCGTGTCGCTCTCGGCCACCGGGTTCTATGCGACGCCGAAGATCGCCTACGACCGCGCCAAGGCGGCGGGCCGGCCGTTCTTCTATTTCGCCTACGGCGCCGCCGTCAGCGAGGTCGTCCTGGACACGCTGACCGGCGAGTACAGCGTGACGCGCGTCGACATCCTGCATGACGTCGGCTCGTCCCTGAATCCCGCCGTGGACCTCGGCCAGGTCGAGGGCGGCTTCATCCAGGGCATGGGCTGGCTCACGTCCGAGGAGCTGTGGTGGGACGATCACGGGCGCCTGCGCACCCATGCGCCCAGCACCTACAAGATTCCGGCGTGCAGCGACCGGCCCGTGGATTTCCGCATGCGGCTCGTCGACGGCCATCCGAACCGCGAGGAGACGATCTTCCGCTCCAAGGCCGTGGGCGAGCCGCCGCTGATGCTGGCGATCTCCGTCTTCCGCGCCATCTCCGATGCCATCGCCAGTGTCGGCGACTACCGCCACCTTCCTGCCCTCGATGCGCCGGCAACGCCCGAGCGCGTGCTGTTTGCCGTCGAGGAATTGCGCAGCCGTCTGGCGCAGCCTGCGCACGCCCAGCGGCGCGCCGAGGCGGTCGCGGAATGAGCGCCGGCGATATGTCCTGGCTCGACCGGGCCATGACGCTGCTCGGACGCGGCGAAGCGTGCGTCCTCGTCACCGTCGTGCAGACCCGCGGTTCGACGCCGCGCGACGCCGGCGTCAAGATGCTGGTCTGGAAGGACGGGCTCTGCGGCACGGTCGGCGGCGGACGGCTCGAGTTCGACGGCATCGTGCGGTCGCGCGCGATGCTCAACTCGCCTGCTGCCGCGGTCATCGAGCGCTTCAGCCTCGGGCCCCAGCTGGCGCAATGCTGCGGCGGCAGCGTCACGCTTCTGTTCGAGCGGCTGGACGCGAAGGCGCTGCCCTGGCTGGCGGCATGGGCCGAGGCCGAGCGCAGCGGGCAGGACGCGCTCGTCGTGACCAGCCTGGGCGATGCCAGCGGGAAGACCTTCCTGCGCCCAACGGCGCTCGCGGATGCGGACCTTCCCGCCCCGGTCGCCGAGCGCCTGTTGGGTTTCACGTCCAGCAACACCCGCTGCCACCTGATCGAAACGCAGGACCGGCTCGACGCCTATGTCATCGAAGCGATCGGCGACCAGTTCCGGCGGCTCTACCTCTTCGGCGCCGGCCATGTCGGGCGGGCGATCGTGCAGGCGCTGGCGCCGCTCCCGTTCCGCATCACTTGGATCGACAGCCGCCGGGACGCCTTTCCCGCCGACCTGCCGACGGCCGTTGCGACCCGCGATACCGACAATCCGCCGATCCTGGTGGACGCGGCGCCGGCCGGCACGTTCTTCCTCGTCATGACGCACAGCCATCCGCTCGACCTCGACATCTGCGCCCGCGTGCTGCAGCGCGACGATTTCGCCTTCCTCGGCCTGATCGGCAGCGAGACCAAGCGCGCCCGCTTCGCCGGCCGCCTGCGCGCCATCGGCATCCCGCCGCAGGCGGTCGGGCGCCTGACCTGCCCGATCGGCATCCCCGGCATCGCCAGCAAGGAGCCGGCCGCCATCGCCGCCGCCGTTGCAGCCCAGCTGCTCATCCTAGCCGAGCGGCAGGCCGTGCACCGCGACTTATCCGTGGCTGCCGTCACTCGATGACATTCGTTTCCTTCTCAACCGTCATCGCCGGGCTTGACCCGGCGATCCAGAGAACCTCTCACACAGCCAACTCGTGTGGCCGCAAGGTGGATCGCCGGGTCAGGCCCGGCAATGACGACTGGGGAATTGCAACGGCATGAGCGGCGGACGCGAGGACCTGATGCGGCGCGCGGTGGCGCTGTCGGCGGAGAAGATGCGGGCCGGCCTCGGCGGGCCGTTCGGCTGCGTCATCGCCCGCGACGGCGCGATCATCGCCGAGGGTTCGAACCACGTGACGTCGGCCAACGATCCGACCGCCCATGCCGAGGTCGTCGCGATCCGCGAGGCCTGCCGCAAGCTCGGCACCTTCAGCCTCGAGGGCTGCGAACTCTATACGAGCTGCGAGCCCTGCCCCATGTGCCTCGGCGCCATCTATTGGGCGCGGCTCGACCGCGTCTACTACGCGAACACGCGGGTCGACGCGGCGGCCATCGGCTTCGACGACGACCACATCTACCGCGAGCTGGACAAGCCGATCGGCGACCGGGCCGTGCCCTTCATCCAGATGGCGTTGCCCGAGGCGCGCCAG
>JBKOWC010000128.1:0-5427 GCA_046724215.1 Pseudomonadota bacterium
CGGCGGTCCGATGGCCATCGGCGTCGGCGTCGGCGGGCAGCCGCTGACAGCGCGCGAACTCGCCACCATGGGCGTCAAGCGCATCAGCATCGGCGGCAGCCTGGCGCGCACCACCTTCGCGCTCATCCGCCGCGCCGCCACCGAGATGGCGCAGGAGGGCACCTTCAGCTTCGCCTCCGAGCAGATCCCGGACGCCGAGCTGTCGACGTTCTTCGGCTCCTGGAACGAAAAGGTCGCCTGACGCCGACGCTGCCCCGTCCGCAGCGAGCCGTCCGACGTTAACTGCCGCAGCTGCCGGTCATCGACATCGGCAGCTGTTCGGCATTGCCGGGCTTGATCGACTCGGTGAGGAAGTCGGCATCCGAATCGCCGCCCTCGTCGGGCACGAAATCGATCTGGTCGCCATCCCGGAACAGCCGATAGCAGGCGATCTCGCCGCTCTCGAACGTCGGGTAGGCGAAGCAGGCGCCGTTCTCGCTGACGCGCCATTCGCCCGGCGTCACGCAATCCCCCTCGCGGTAGGCCGACTTGCCGTCGGCGCGGTAGTATTCCGTCCAGGCGCTGCCCTCGCGGGTGTGGCCGTAGAAGGTCTGCTCGGTGAACAGCGTGCGCAGCGCCGCCCGGCCGGTGATTGCCGTATCGTCCTGGGCCATCGCGGCATTGGACCCGAGCAATGCAGCAAGCACAAAACCGGCGGCGACTGAAGCGGACCGCATTGGCAATCTCCGGTGGCGCCGTGGCGCAGGCCATATTCTAGCGCGACTGCCGGCGCGTTAGTAGGATCGCCTTGCCGCTGGAGGGCTTTTCTCGTCCTGTGACGAGCGCCTGTCGGCGAGTGACGGTCGCCGGAACTGCGGCTACCATGGATGCATCGACTCGGGTGCGGGCTCATGAAAGCTCTGATCCTATCGCTCGTGGTTTCGCTGCTCTCAGTGGTGGCGTCGCAAGCGGCCGACACGGACTACTCGACCGTTCCGCTTGCCACTCTCGTCGACGACCTGACGCAGGTGGACTCGCCCACACCTGGTCTCGATGGCATGGCGTGGTTCAGCGTCTTCATGGCGGACGACCGGTCGCCGACATTCGAGGGTGGCGTGCTGGGTACGCCGACTCCAACTGTACCGCCGCAGATGCGCGAGCTCGTCCGCCGCGGCTTAGCGGCGCTGCCACTCCTCATCCAGCACCTCGACGACGCGCGTCCCACGAAGCTTACTGTGGGCGGCGATTTCTTCATGTGGGGCGACTTCAGCAGCGAGTACGATGACCGGCTCCATTCCGCTCCAAGAAGCCGCTGCGCAAACGAGTTGTGCTCGGTAAAGCCCTTCGGAGGCAGATATGTCGTGCGAGTGGGCGATGTTTGTTATGTACTCGTTGGGCAGATCGTAGATCGAAATCTGAATGCGGTGCGCTATCAACCCACGGGCGGCATCATCGTCAATTCGCCCCTTGAGGCGCCGACTCTGATCGACCTGATCAAGAAGGATTGGGGCGGCCTCGATGCCGGTGATCACGAAGCCTCTCTCCTGAACGACTTGCATGCAGGGGCGCGTCCGTCCCAGTTCGAACCGGCGCTCGCGCGGCTGCGTGTCTACTATCCGCAGGCCTACGTCGCCCTCAGCGTGCGTGATATCGAGAAGCGCGCGACGTTCGAGGCCGACGAGAAAACCCACCCGGCGCCGAACTGAACGATTGCAGAATTCATGAATCAGCTTTCCGGCGCCGAGGCGGTCGTGCGCATGCTGCAGAAGCAGGGGGTGACCCACATCTTCGGCCTCTGCGGCGATACCAGCCTGCCGCTCTATGACGCGCTGCAGCGGCTCGATCACGGCATCACCCATATCCTGACGCGCGACGAGCGCTCGGCCGCCTACATGGCCGACGGCTATGCCCGCGTGAGCGGCCGCGTCGGCGTCTGCGAGGGGCCGAGCGGCGGCGGCGCCACCTACATCCTGCCGGGCGTGGTCGAGGCGAACGAGTCGTCGATTCCCGTACTCGCCATCACCACCGATATCGCCACCAGTTCGCGCGGCCGCTTCACGCTGACGGAGCTCGATCAGGAAGCACTGTTCCGGCCGCTGACGAAATGGAACCGCGTCATCGATTCCGCGGCGGCCATTCCGTCCACGCTCCGGATGGCCTTCGCGCAGATGACGACGGGGCGGCCCGGCGCCGTGCACCTCGGCCTGCCCTATGACGTGCAGAAGGCGCCGGTGGACGAGGCGGACGTCTGGGCGGATCCGTCGCTCAACGCCTATCCGGCGCTGCGCGTCGGGCCGGATCCCGTTACGGTCGGCGCGGCCGTCGACCTGATCCGGTCGGCGCGGCGGCCGCTCTTCATCTGCGGCGGCGGGGTCGTGATCGCCGGCGCCGAGGCGGCGCTCCTGCGGCTGGCGCGGTTGCTGGGCGCGCCCGTGGCGACGACCATCAGCGGCCAGGGCAGCATCGGCGACGACGATCCGCTCGCCCTCGGCGTCGTCGGCAGCAACGGCGGCACGCCGCAGACGCGCGCGGTCGTCGACGCCGCCGACCTCGTGATCTTCGTCGGTTGTCGCGCCGGTTCGGTGACGACGGAACGCTGGCGGCATCCGGCGCCGGGCACGCGCATCCTCCATATCGATATCGATCCGACAGTCATCGGCGCCAACTACCAGACGGCCGCGGCCCTCGTCGGCGATGCCCGCCTATGCCTGGCAGCGCTCGCCGCGGCGCTCGAACGACAGCAGGGATTGCCCGATGGCGCCTGGGGCATCGAGGCGGCGGCCAAGGCCCTGACGAGCAAGTTTGCGGCCTTCCGCGAGCTGGCGGCGAGCGACGCCACGCCGATCCGGCCCGAGCGCATCGTCGCCGAGCTTCAGGCCGTGCTGCCCGAAGATGCCGTCGTCGTCGCCGATCCCGGCACACCCTGTCCCTATCTGTCGGCCTACTATCGCTTCCGCAAGGCGGGCCGGCACTTCCTCTCGAACCGTGCGCATGGCGCGCTCGGCTATTCGCTGCCGGCGGCGGTCGGCGCCAGCTTCGGCCGTCCGGGCGCCAAATGCGTTGCCGTCATGGGCGACGGCGCCTTCGGCTTTGCGGTCGGCGAACTCGAGACCGTGGTGCGGTTGAAGCTGCCGATCACGCTCGTGGTGATCTCGAACGCCGGCTATGGCTGGATCAAGGCGGGCCAGCGCACGGGTTACAACGGACGCTATTTTGCCGTCGATTTCGACCGGTCGGATCACGCGAAGATCGCCGCGGCCTACGGGTTGCAGAGCTGGCGTGTCAGCGATCCCGTCGCGCTGCGGCCGGCGCTTGCCGCTGCCATCGAAGCCGGCGGCCCGACGCTCGTCGACATCATGGCGCAGCCGCTGCACGAGGCCGCGCGCGCCGGTATCCGAATGGGTGGCCTAGGCGCCGCGGGCGCCCGCCGTCAATGCGACATCAGAACGGGGGCGGTCATGTGCGTCAGCAGCTCGCGGGTAACGCCGCCGAGGGCGAATTCGCGCAGCCGCGAGTGGCCATAGGCGCCCATCACCAGGAGATCGATCCCGTTGTCGGCGATGTCGGCCAGGATGGCGTCGCTTACCGAGATGTCGCGTGTGATCGTGCGCGCCGCCGTCACCTTGACGCCGTGGCGGGCGAGATGCAGGGAGATGTCGGCACCGGGTTCGCGCCGATTGCCGTCGCTGGACATCGTCGGATTGACCGACAGCACGGTGACGGCGTGGGCCTGCTCCAGGATCGGCATGGCGTCGTTGACGGCGCGAACAGCCTCGCGGCTGCCGTTCCAGGCGACGAGGACGCGCTGCCCGAAGGTCGCGGGCGCGCCGGTGAACGGGACGATGATCGCCGGGCGGCCGCAGCCCATCACGACATCGGCCACGAACCCCGGCCTGACCCCCGCGATCTCGTCCGGATCCGACTGGGCGAGGATGACGACGTCGACATGGCGGGCGTGCTCGACGAAGACGTCGACGTCGTTGGCCCCGAGGACCTGCACGATGCGGCCGTCCCCCTTGAGAGTCGCCTTCTCGATGCCGAGTCGGAACTGCGCCATGGCCGCTTCCGCCTGCTCGAGCACCACCTGCCGCTGCGTCGTGAACACCTCCGGCGGCACCATGCCGAGGATCGTCGCCGGAACCGGCGGCTCGACGGCGAGGCACAGGCCCGTCACATGCGCGTCATGCGCCTCTGCCAGTCGCATCGCCGTCTCGTAGCGCGCCGGCGCCGCCTTGCCGCTGTCGACCTGCACCAGGACGTCCTTGATCGCCATCGATTTGCTCCTTGCTCCCGCCGCTGCCGGACACGCGGCGGCCAATCTAGTGGCGAGGGTGGGTAGGATGTTGACCTGCGTCAAGGCCACCACACATCCATAACCGTCGAAAGCGGCGAGGGCTCTGCCATGCAGCGTCTTCTCTTTTCAGGCTCTCCAAACGGAGGGACCCATCATGGCTGAACTCCCTGGTAAGCTCACCGCCGAGCAGGAAGGCAAGACAGCACCCCCTCCGCGGCATTGACGCCGCGGCCCCGACCGCACATCTATGTCCGCGTGATCGGGAGACCATGTGTCCGGGAGTGACATGGCCAAGCTGACGATCAGTCCGGAGACGGTCTGCTACATTGTCGCAAAGGCGCGCGAGTTCGACGTGAAGGTCGAACCGAGCGAGATCCGCTCCGAATCCGACGCGGACGACGACGAGGCCATCGACATCCTCGAAGATCGCGCCAACGATCCCATCCTCGAAGAGCTGGCGAGCGCCATGGAATCGCTCAACGAGGACGAGTCGGTCGACCTGGTCGTGCTGATGTGGATCGGACGCGGCGACTACACGCGCGTCGACTGGCGCGACGCCCGCGAGCAGGCGGAGGAGATCCCGGCGGCGGATCGGCCGCGCTATCTGCTGGGCACGCCGCTGCTCGGCGACTATCTCGAGGAAGGGCTGGCGGAGTTCGGCCACTCCTGCGCCGACTACGACGTCGACCGGCTCTAGTTCGCGGGCGTTGCGGCGCCTTCGCGCCGGACCGAGACGCAGTCGTCGGCGCCGAGCGGCAGATTCTCGCTGTTGCCGGGCCGGATCGCCGTCGTGTAGGCGCGCGCCGGGCCGGTCGGATCGCCCTCGGGGACGATGAAGTCCACCTCGCTGCCGGATTGGTAGACGAGCCAGCAGTAGTCGGCGTTCTGCACGTCGCCGCGATAGCGGAAGCAGGCGTGGCCGTCGGCGATCCACCAGCGGCCGTCATGGGTGCAGCCGTCCCAGTAGGCCGAGCGGCCGTCCGGCGCGTAGTATTCGATCCAGCGGCCGCCGCCGACATAGAGACCGTAGAACGTGTGGCCGATGAGCAGGGTCCGCAGGGCGTCGTCGCCGGCGACGCGCTGGCCCACCGGCTGCATGTCGTCGGCGCGCAGGACGGCCGGCGCGACGGCCGCGAAGGCGGCCAGGACCAGGG
>JBKOWC010000006.1:0-22259 GCA_046724215.1 Pseudomonadota bacterium
CGTCCACACGAACCCGATGGCGTTCATCTCATGCCGTCCAAGGCTCTTCTGCACGTCGATGAAGGCCTGGCGTTCGTCGCCTTGCAGCCGCTGCAGAAGCTTCATGCCGGCGTCCGTCAGGGGGAGGTGGTAGCGCACCAACCGGACGAGGTGAAAGCGATGCACGCCGTGCGCCATCAGCGCCATCGCCGACTGCGGCTGCGCCTGAACCCACGCCTCCAGCCGCTGCGTAACCTCGGGATCGGACGTGGCAAAGGCATTGAACGCCTGCGTCAAGTCGCGCTCCGGCCGCCGCTTGGCGCCGACGTCGTCGTTGAGCGCGCCCATTAGCGAATCGAGACGATCGAAGGCGCCTTCACGGAGCAGCGCGATGATCTCGTCGCGGCGGAGAGACTGCGCCGATTGTACGGGTGCCGCCTGCATGGCAGAAAGCAGGGCTCCGGCCGAGCCGCCGAGCAGCGCCGCCAAGCAGGTGACGATCAACAGGCGTTGCAGCATCCTGTTGCTCAATCCGGCATCGGCAGATTGTCGCGCGCCGCCGGCCAGGTCTCGGACGCGCAGCTGCTCCCGCGCTGTTGCTCGAAGGCGCGGACGGTGATGTCGAGCTGCGAATCGCTATATTGGCAGCCGCTGGCACGCGCGCAGATCGCCCGATACTGCTTGATCGTATCGAAGATCTTGCAGTTCCCCGTTCGCTCCTGGAAGGCGATGTAATCCTCCAGGTACTGGCGATTGTCGGGATCGAGGGCCGTAGCCTTGGCGTAGGCGTCCTCGGCGATCTTCGGATCGGACATCCGATAGAGCTCAGCACGCTCGGCCTGGATTTCGGCGATCGACGCGCCGAAGACGAGGGCACGATCGATCGACTGCCGCGCTTCCGGGATGTGCCCTCCATACATCAGCGCATCCGTCAGATCCAACAGGATCCTCGGTTCATAGGGATCCAGCTGAACGGCCGCCGTGAGGTCGGCGATCGCCTCGTCGGTCTTTTGCATTTGCAGATAGATGAGTCCGCGCACCGCGAGAAGATGCGAGTCCGCCGGCAACTGCTCGATCGCCCGGTTGGAGTCCGCGAGGCCGGCCGCGTAGTTGCCGGTGCAATAATAGGCGAAGGCGCGGGCGCCGATGATATCGGGATCGTCGGTATATTTCAGGGCGTTGGAGTACTCATCGATGGCGCCTGCGCAATCGCCGGAGTCGTGCTTCAGGTCGCCGATCACGCTGGCCCGATAGCCTGCCAGGTAGCTGAATTTCGGCCTGCCTTGGAACTTGAGCTCGAGCTCCTGAAGGAGCCGCGTCAGCCGGTCCAGCGCCTCGCCGTCATCTGGGCGAAACGCCGCCAGATATGCCGCATAGACGCTGGTCGACGTCGGCACGACTCGCAGGGCCGTCTTCACCCGGTCCGCGAAGGCGTGCCCGTCGCCGTCCCGCGAGGCCTGCCTGATCAGTTGCGCGTGCGCTACCGCGAGTCGCGGGTGCAGCGCGACGGCCTTCTCAAGATCCGCTTCGGCCTCGGCCTGCAATTGCTGCTGGCGCGACTGCTCGGGCGCCGACCCCGGACCGCAATAGGCAATGATGCAGGCCATATGCTGCGAGAACTCGGCCCGCGCCAGCCGCGCCGCATATGACTGCGGGTACGTGTCCACCCACTCGGAAAGGATCGGTTCGAGGGCCGGGTCCAGCGTCGCAAAGGAAGAGAAGGCGTACCAGACCGGGCGCTCGAGATCGTCATTCGCTTCGAATGCCTGCTGGTACCCGGTCAGCTCGCGCTCGAGGGCGGCGAAGTCCCGCTGCCGCGGCTGGGCCAAGAGCTGGAAACGATCGGGCATCGTCATCAGGACGCTCGCGCTCCACGCCGACGGCAGGCCGGCGGTCGCGACCAACAGGGCCATCAGGAGACATGCGCCCAGCAACCGCAGGACGATGCGTTTCGATGCCTCTGATCGACCCATTGACGCGTTGCCTCCTCCGTACCCCTGGATACAGATAGCGACCGAACAATTAGAATCCCGTAAACGGGGGCTCTCGGCGGGGAGTGGACCTGCGCATCACTTGTTTGCAGCGCCACCGGCACCGGCAATTGCCCGTCCCTACCGCTTGCTATAAACAGGGCCGGGGGTGATTCGGGAAGCTGGATGCCGGGTGCGCCAAAGGTTCTCATCGTCAACGGGCCGAACCTGAACATGCTCGGCGTACGCGAGCCGTCGGTCTATGGCCGCGACCGCCTGTCCGACGTCGAGAAGGTCTGCCGCAAGCGCGGGCGCGAGCTCGGGCTCGCCATCGACTTCCGGCAGTCGAATCACGAGGGCGAGATCGTCGGCTGGATCCAGGAGGCGCGCTCGACCCATGCCGCCATCGTCATCAACGCCGGCGCCTATACGCACACCTCGATCGCCATCCTCGATGCCCTGCAGGCGGCGGAGCTGCCGGCGATCGAGGTGCATCTGTCGAACATCTTCCGGCGCGAGGCGTTCCGTCAGCATTCCTACGTCAGCCTGGCGGCGCGCGGCGTCATCTGCGGCTTCGGCGCCACCGGCTACCGGCTCGCCCTCGAGGCCCTGGCGGAGAGTCTCGAAACGACAAAGGAAGCTTGATGCCGAAATTCGATGTCGACGACGCGCTCGTGCGCAAGCTGGCCGGACTCCTCGCGGAGACCGGGCTCACGGAGATCGAGTACGAGGTCGGCTCCCAGCGCATTCGGGTAACACGCGGGACGAGCGTGGCCTTGGCCGCGCCGTCGGTATCCGTCGCGATGCCGGCCCCGGCGGCGCTGGCGGCGGTGCCCGAAGGTCCGCCGCCGGGCGCTGTGCTGTCGCCCATGGTCGGCACGGCCTACGCCGCATCCACGCCCGGTGCGAATCCCTTCATCAAGGTCGGCGACCGCGTCGCCAAGGGCCAGACGTTGCTCATCATCGAGGCCATGAAGGTGATGAACCCGATTCCGGCACCGCACGCCGGAACCGTGCAGCAGATCCTGTTTGGCGACGGCCGCCCTGTCGAGTTCGGCGAAGTCCTGCTGGTCGTCAACTGACGCCGACGACGCGGGGCGCGGAAAGCGGAATGTTCGAAAAGGTCCTGATCGCCAACCGCGGCGAGATCGCGCTGCGCATCCACCGCGCCTGTCGCGAGATGGGCATCCGGACGGTCGCCGTGCATTCGACCGCCGATGCCGACGCCATGCATGTCCGGCTGGCGGACGAAAGCGTCTGCATCGGACCGCCGCCGTCGCGCGAGAGCTACCTCAACATGCCGGCGATCCTGTCGGCGGCGACGATCGCCGGCGCCGATGCGATCCACCCCGGCATCGGCTTCCTCTCGGAAAACGCGAAGTTCGCCGGCATGGTGGAGGAGCACGGCTTCACCTTCATCGGTCCGACGCCCGAGCATATCGCCCTCATGGGCGACAAGGTTGCGGCCAAGGACGCCGCCAAGTCGCTGGGCCTGCCGGTGGTGCCGGGCTCCGACGGCGCCGTCGGCAGCGATGGCGAGGCGATGAATGTTGCCGAAGACATCGGCTTTCCCGTGCTGATCAAGGCGTCGGCGGGCGGCGGCGGCAAGGGCATGAAGGTCGCCAACGCCCGCAACGAGATGGCGCAGGCCTTGAGCCTCGCCCGCGCCGAGGCCAAGGCCAACTTCGGTAACGACGCGGTCTATCTCGAGAAATACCTGTCGCACCCGCGGCACATCGAGATGCAGCTGCTTGGCGACGGCCACGGCCACGTCATCCACCTGGGCGAGCGCGACTGCTCGCTGCAGCGCCGCCACCAGAAGGTCCTCGAGGAGGCGCCCTCGCCGGCCCTGAATGCCGACCAGCGCGCGCGCGTTGGTCGCATGGCGGTCGACGCCATGATCCGGTTCGGCTATCGCAGTGCCGGCACGATCGAGTTCCTCTTCCAGGACGGGCAGTTCTATTTCATCGAAATGAATACCCGCCTGCAGGTGGAACATCCGGTGTCGGAGATGATCACCGGCATCGACCTCGTGCGCGAACAGATCCGCATCGCGACCGGGACTCCGCTTGGGCTGACCCAGGACGAAATCGCCTTCACGGGTCACGCCATCGAGTGTCGCATCAACGCCGAGAACGCCGAGACCTTCCTGCCCTCGCCCGGCCGCGTCACGGACTATCATGCCCCCGGGGGGCTCGGCGTCCGCGTCGACTCGGCGCTCTATGCCGGCTATCGCGTGCCGCCCTACTACGACAGCCTGATCGCCAAGCTCGTCGTGCATGGCGGCAGTCGCAATGAATGCCTGATGCGCCTCCGGCGCGCGCTCGAGGAATTCGTGATCGGCGGGATCGACACCAACATCGCGCTGCACCGGCGGCTCGTCGGCGCCGCCGATTTCATCAACGGCGCCTATGATATACGCTGGCTGGAGAAGTTCGTCGAACCGAAGGAGTGACCGTCTCCAGGGTTGTCCCCCGCATGGTAGCGCCGTCCCCGCAGATGCTGCTGAAGGCCTATGCCCTCGGTGTCTTTCCGATGGCCGAAGGACGCGACGATCCCGAGATCTACTGGATCGATCCGGAAGTGCGCGGCGTCCTGCCCCTGGAGAACTTCCACCTGCCCCGCCGGCTCCGCCGCACCTTGCGCCACAGCCCCTTCGTCGTTCGCTGTGACACCGACTTCGACGGCGTGATCTCGGCCTGCGCGGCGCCGGCGCCGGGGCGCGCCGACACCTGGATCAACACTCAGATCTTCCATCTCAACCGGCAGCTCTTCCGGATGGGATTCGCCCACACGGTCGAATGCTGGCACGACGACCGGTTGGTCGGCGGCCTCTACGGCATCGCCATCGGCGGCGCCTTCTTCGGCGAGAGCATGTTCAGCATCGAGCGCGACGCCAGCAAGGTCGCGCTCGCCCATCTCGTGATGCGGCTCAAGCTCGGCGGCTATCTCCTGCTCGACACCCAGTTCGTCACGCCGCATCTGCAGCGTTTCGGCGCCATCGAGATCAGCCGCGCCGACTACCGGCAGCGCCTGGCGCGGGCGATCGCCGCCCCCGCCCAATTTCAGGGCGAAGTTCCGCCGGGGGCCGCCGCCGCGTTCTTGCAGTCGACCACCCAGACATCATAGATCGGGTGCTCCATCGCCGAGAGAGCCGGGCTGGAGGCGAACATCCAGCCGACGAACTGGGTGACCGGCGCCTCGCCGGGCCGCTTCTCGACGATCTCGAGGAACGCGGCGCTCTCCGGCGTCTCCTCGGGCGGCCGTTTGTCGCAGGCCCGCGCCGTGATCTCGAGCGAGCCGAAGGTCACGGTCTTGCCGACCGGCACTTCGAGCGGCGAGACGCGCGCCGCGATCTTGTCGAGCGCCTGCAGGACGACGATCTGGTACGGATCGGCGCGCGCGACCCATGCGGCCGTCGCGGCGGCGAGGGCGCAGATGGCCGCTCCCGCCCTCAGCGGCAGGAGACGGCGACTACCCACGCTTGCTGGACTTGTCGTAGGGATTCTCGAGCGCAGTCATCAACTGCTGCAACACGTCGCGGACCTGGCCCTCGTCGCAGCCCATGAGGATGGCATCTTCGAGGGCATCCTGCGCCATCTGATGCAGTTCGGTCAGGTTCTCGTTCAGAACCTTGATCTTGTCGACGCAGGACACCGGATTACCGTCGGGCTGGCGCCAGATCGGAAGCTCGACTCTGCCTGACACGCGATTCACCGGGATTTATCTAGGGACGAACGGGGCCGGATGATAGCAGGCGACCGTCACCAGGCAAGGGCGGAGCGGTCGGCGTGGTCCGGTCGACGTCATTGCGCGGGTTGCGTCGCTCCCGAGTCGCCGCCGGCCTTTGGCTTCTCCTCGCCCTGCTTCTGCGTGCTGCCGAACACGAAGCGTCCCAGGAGATCCGCGATGTTGATGGCATCCTGAGTGGTGGTGATCTCGCCGCCCGGTCCGATCAACTTGTCCTCGGCCCCCGGATCCAGCGAGAGATAGGGGCCGCCCAGCAGGCCCTCGCTGAGGATCCGCGCCGAGGTATCGGTCGGCAGCTTCACGTTGTCATCGATGCTGAGGTGGACCAGGGCAAGAAAGGTCTTGGGATCGAGACTCGTATCGACGACGGTGCCGACCTTGATGCCGCTCACGCGGACGTCGCTGCCGCGCTTCAGGTCGCCGACATTGTTGAACTTGGCGGTCACCGCATAGCCCCGGACCGCGCCGGTATTCGCGCTCGAATAGGCGAAAAAGAGGAAGACCACGGCGATGATGAGCACGACCCCGCCCATGATCGTCTCGATGACGTTGCGGTTCATTGCCGGTGCTCGCGGTCTATGACGGCACCCAGGGCTCGTAGTCGCCGGTGCCCTTGGCCCGCTGCCCGCCCTTGAGCGTGTGTCCCGGCGGTCGATAGGCCAGCGGCGTGCCGGTCAGGTTCGGCAGGTGCGGCTTCTGCCAGGGACGATGGCGGAGTTCCTCGGCCTTCGGGGGATCGACCACGATGCGATGCAGCCAGGCGTGCCATTCCGGCGGCACGCGCGACGCCTCGACTTCGCCGTTATAGAGGACCCAGCGACGCTCCCGCTTCTCGCCCTTCGTCCGGCGGTCGCGGAAGTAGCGGTTGCCGGACGAATCGGCGCCGACGAACTCGCCGAACAGCCAGGTGTGGACGCGCGTTCCGATGGACATCGACTCGCTCTCTTGCGGCGGCGGACTATTGCATCGGGCCTGCCGGCCTGTCCAGCCCTCGACAGGCGGCTCCCGGCGCCCTAAAGGATGCGGGCTCGCCACGGCACGTTAAGGGATGTCCCTGTCCGCCTCCCGTCCAACGCTGACCGTCCGTCCTGCCCATCCATGGGCCGGGAACGGCTTGATCGGTCTTTCGGCCGCGTCCTTCGGTCTCATCACCACGCAGTCGCGCCTGGCCTATGACGGCGGCGCCACGCCGCTGACGCTGGCGTTCGTACGGCCCATCGCATTCGTGGTCGTCTTCGGCCTGCTGCTCGTCGTCATCAGGCGGCCGTGGCGGCTCAGCCGCCGCGGTGTGGTTGCCACGCTCTGGATGTCGGTCTGCCTGCTGATGATGTCGCTCGGCTATCTGGGGTCCGTGTACTTCATTCCGGTCAGCCTTGCGGCCCTGATCTTCTACACCTTTCCGTTCTACGTCGCCCTGCTCTCGACCCTGACCGGCCGCGAGGCGATGACGGCGGCAAAGGTGTGGGCGCTCCTCGCCGCCTTCGGCGGCCTCGCCCTGGCGCTCGGTCCGAGCTTCACCGCCCTCGACTGGCGCGGCGTGGCGCTGGCGCTCACGGCGGCCGTCGGCGTCGGCACCACGATCGCCTTCGGCGGCGCCGTCATGCGGGCGAACGACCCGCTGGTCATGAATGTCGGCATCAATTTCTGGATGATGCTGGTGCTGAGCGCCTACGTGCTCGCGAGCCGCAGCGTGGTCTTTCCGGTCACCGCCTTGGGGACCGCGGGGCTCATCGGGGCGACGGCCTGCTATCTCGTGGCCTTCACCACCTGGCTCCTTGGCCTGCGCATCGTCAACCCGATCCCGGCCGCCGTGCTGTCCAACATCGAGCCGCTCGTCACCATCGCGGCGGCCTGGCTCATCCTCGGCGAGCGCCTCGGGCCCCTGCAGCTGCTCGGCGTCGCGCTCGTCATCGCGGCGATCATCGGCATGACGCTCCTGGGCACGGCCCCGTCACGAGCCGCGACGGCTGCCGGCAACGCCGGCTGAAACGCGCGCGTCAGGCCTGCATGGCGATGATCTCGATCTCGATCATCATCTGCTCGTAGGCCAGGAACGGCAGCGGTATGCCGGTCGACGTCGGCCCCGGCTCGGTGAAGCAGCCGGAGCGGATGCTGAGGTTGTTGTGCAACTGGCCGGCGGAGGCGCTGCCGACGTAGAACGCGGTCACCTTCACGGCATCGTCAAAGCCGGCACCGAATCCGGCCAGCACGCGGCGGATGTTCTCCATGGCAATCTTCGTCTGTTCGACGAGATCGCCCGGCCTGATCACCTCGCCCGCCGGCGTCAGCGCCACCTGGCCGCCGAGGAAGATCATGTTGCCGCACTTGATGCCGTGCTTGTAGGGCAGATGGATCGGCCAGTCCCAATGCCCGTCGGGCCAGACATGACTGCGCGGCAAGCGCTTCCGGTCCGCGCCACGCATGGCGATGAGCTCGGTCCGCGTCATCACGCCGGGAAGTGCTTGGCGCGGAACCGGGATGCCGGTCGCCGCCGGGCCCGGCTCCTCGAAATAGCGCGCGCGCACCCGCGCCGCGCCCTCCCAATCCGCAAACTGCCCGCCGCCGGTGTAGTACGTGTTGATCTTGACCGCGTCGTCGTGATCGGCACCGAACGCCGACAGGAAGCCGCCGATGCGGTCCATCACGATCTCGCTCTGGCGCACGATATCGCCGGGCGCCATGACGACGCCATCGGCATCGATCGCACTCTGCCCGCCGATGAAGAGCATCTCGCCGCAGCGCAGGCCGTGCGACATGGGCGACGGCAGCGCTGGTAGTCCGTCTGTCGGCGCAGCTTGACGCTGCAGCCGGCGTCCATCGGAGCCGCGCATCGCGATGGCTTCGATCTCGACGATCATGCCGGGATAGGCCAGCGCCGGCAGCGGCACGGCCGTGATGACCGGTCCCACCCCGGCTGGCAGGTGCCGCGCGATGTCGGCGAGAAACGCCGCCTCGCCGCGGCTGCCGTCGTTCTGGTAGAAGGCGATCAGCTTCACGAGGTCGCCGAGATCGGCGCCGAACTCGGCGAGCACCTTGGCGATGTTCCGCATCGCCGCTGCCGTCTGCGTCGCCAGGTCGTCGGCGTGCAGCACGCGGCCCGAGGAATCGAGGTCCACCTGGCCGCCGACGAAGATCATGTCGCCGCAGCGCAGGCCGTGCTTGTGCGAGACATGGATCGGCCAGTCCCAATGGCCGGCCGGCCAACCGTGGCTCCGCTTCATTGAGGGTGCCGGTCGCGCGGCCGCTGGCTGATTCACACCGGATCGCGGCGCAGCGCCTGGGCCATGCAGTGGACGCCGCCGCCGCCCATGGTGAACATGGTCATGTCGGGGTCATAGACCTTGAAGCCGGCGGCGCGCAGCGTCTTGTTAAGGTCCTTCGAGGCCGCCGTCGAGATGATCTTGTTGTCGCCCAGCGCCATGACGTTGCAGCCGAGCCCCATGGTGTCGCGGTAGTTCACGGGCACCAGCTCGATCTTCTTCGCCTTCAGCCAGTCGAGGATCCAATCCTCGGTCGTGTCCAGGCACACCGCGGCCAGCTTCGGCGCCAGCATGCAGACCATCAGGTCGATATGGACATAGTGCTCGGCAATCGGCGCCAGCTTCACCTCCCAGCCCTTCGGTTCCAGCCAGCCCTTCACCTGGTTCGCGGCCGGCTCCTGCGTGCGCTCGCCGCAGAAGCCGATGAGGACGCAGTTCGGCTCGATGACGTCGAAATCGCCACCCTCGAACGCCGACGCCGTGATCATCTTGAAGATCGGAATGCCTTTGGAGTGGTAGAACTTGATCACCGGCGCGTACTCGCCGCGCCGCCACCACTGATGCATCTGTGTGACCACGGCGCCATAGGGCGTCATGAAGCTCGAGTCGCGTGCATACACCTGATAGGGAAGCGCCTCGTCCGGCTCCAGCATATGGACGGTGACGCCGGCGTCCTCATAGGCCTGCACCATCTCGCGGTGCTGGCGCATCGCCAGCTGGCGGTCGAACTTGGCGCCGCTGCGCAGCGTCGCCTTCGAGATCGAGCTGGTCGGCAGCCATTTGAAGTTTACGGGCTCGCACAGCAGCACGTCGTGCAGCTTGCCGTATTCGGAATTCACGCCCCAGCCGTTCGCCGTGCCGTCGCCGCTCTTCGTCATCGGTCCAGTTCTCCTCGCGATCGCATTTTCGGGCGTGATGCTAGCAGCCGCATCCGGCGCCGCAAGTCAGTCGCCGAGCGTGTAGAGATAGCCGTCGACGGGCAGCGCCTGGCCTGAGACGTGCGCGCCCTCGTCCGAGCACAGGAACAGGATCATGTTCGCGATGTCCTGCGGGGTGACGAACGTCTTCATGGCTGTGTAGCGCACGCTGTTCTTGCGGACCTCGTCTTCGGAGCGGCCGCTGGCCTTGGCTTCCGCCTTGATCACGCGCTCGATGCGATCGCCCTCCACGGCTCCCGGACAGATCGCATTGACGCGGATGCCGAAGGGACCCAGCTCGAGCGCCAGCGACTTGGTGAGGCCGACGATCGCCCACTTCGCCGCCGCATAGGGCGTGCGGCGCGCGAAGCCATGGATGCCGGCGGCGGATGACAGGTTGACGATAGCGCCGCTCCTGTTCTGCTTCAGCAGCGGCGCGACGCGCTTGCAGCAGAGGTAGGTGGCATCCAGATTGACCGCGAGGGTGCGCCGCCAGTCCTCCAACACCACGTCCTCGACGTTCGCCGTCGGGCCGGCGATTCCGGCGTTGTTCACCATGACATCGACCCCGCCGAGGCTGGCCAGCGCGGCGTCGAGGAAGCGATCGAGCTGCGCCGGATCGGCGACGTCGGCGACAGTGGTGCCGACGGTCGGATGCGCCGTCCTGAATGCCTTCAGCCCGGCCTCATCGACGTCGCACACCTGGACCTTGGCGCCGGCCGCCAGGAAGAATTCGGCGGTGACGCGGCCGATGCCGGTGGCGGCCGCCGTGATGATGACGCGCTTGTTCTGCAGGCCCGTCGCCATCGCCCCTACTTCCTGTTCACGCGCGCGTCCGCGATCACGCAGAGCATTTCGAACATCAGGTTGGCCGCATTGAGCGCCGTGTGCCCCGTGGGATCGGCCAGCGGCAGCACCTCGCAGATGTCGCCCCCTATCAGGTTCATGCCCTGGAGCCCGCGAATGATCACCTGGGCGTCGCGCATGGACAGCCCGCCGGGCTCCGGCACGCCCGTGCCGATGCAATAGACGGGGTCGAGGCCGTCGATGTCGAAGGTGATGTAGGTCGGGCCGGTGCCGCAGACGCGCCGGCACTCCTTGATGACTTCCTTGCGCCCCAGCTCTTCGAAGTCGTCCATCGTGACGATGCGCATGCCGACGTCGTAGCCGTACTGGATGTCGTCGTCGCCGAATCGCGTGCCGCGCAGGCCGATCTGGATGGTGCGCTTGGGATCGAGGATCCCCTCCTCCACCAGCCGGCGGAACGGCGTCGCGTGGTTGATCTTGGTGCCGAGGTAGGTGTCGAGCGTATCGGCGTGGGCGTCGAAATGCACGGCGCCGAATTTCTCGCCCTTGTAGAGGCCGCGCAGGATCGGCAGCGTGATCGTGTGGTCGCCGCCGGCCGCGATCGGCGCCACCGTGTGCTCCGCCAGGTTCTTGAAGAACGCCGTGATCTTGTCGACGCTCTCCAACAGATCGAACGGGTTGATTGGCGTGTCGCCCATGTCCGCGACGTTGCAGAGGCGGAACGGCGCGATGCGACTCGTCGCGTTGACGCGGCGGATGATGCGCGACATCTCGCGGATCTGCGCCGGCCCCTGGCGCGCGCCGGTACGGAACCCGGTGCCGAGGTCGAAGGGAACACCGACCAGCGCGATGTCGACCTTCGTCGCGTCGTTGATGCGTGGCGTGCGCATGAACGTGGCGGCCTCGGCGAAGCGCGGAATGACCGCGGCATTCAACGGCTGCAGCGGCGGCTCGCCGGCGGTATCGGGCATGTTCGCCTCCCTGGACCGGGTCTTCTGACGGCCCGGATTTGCGCGGATGGTGGGCGCGCCCGCCTCGCCTGTCAATTGCTCCGCCCGCATGGCTGCTATAGTCGCCGCCGTTGCACGCAGAGCATCGGGGAGACTTCCGTGAGATACGTCGCCGCTATCGCATTCGCTCTCTTGCTCGCGGGCTGCGCCGCGGCGCCACCGATCGAGACCATCACCGGCAAGCCCATCCCCGACGACCAAGTGAAGCAGACGATCCTCACCCTGGCCCTCACGGAGTGGGCGAACTTCGGCAAGCAGCGTGTCTACCAGGAGGACGGCGTCGAGGTGATCAAGCCGGTCGGCATCTGGGAGGACGACCGCAAGGGCAGCGCGCTCGTCGCAAAGTACTGGCAATTCCTCGATCCCGGCTCGAAGCTCACGGGCTATGACTGCCAGGATCCCTGGTCGGCCGCCTTCATCTCCTGGATCATGCGGCGCGGCGGCGTCGATCCCCGGCAGTTCGTCAAGTCGGCCGCCCACCGCGACTATCTTCGGCCGATCGTCGCCCATGAGGACGACCCAGCCTTCAAGATGAAGCCGCGTCATCCGGCCGACTACGCGCCGCGGCCGGGCGACCTCATCTGTCGCGGCCGCGGCAAGGACCACGACCTCACCGACTACCACGACCTGCCCGACGACGCCGAGCTGCACTGCGACATCGTCGTGTCGAACGCCAACGGCAAGCTGCAATCCATCGGCGGCAACGTGCGCCAGTCCGTCTCGATGAGCGAGCGCCCGGTCGATGCGGCCGGCAAGCTCGACGCCGCCTGGTTCCTCGTCGTCGAGAACCGCTATCCCGATCCGGCCACACCCGTCGCCTTCAGGTAAGGCAAGCTTGCCCGCCCACCCTCTCTTGATTCCCCCGCGAAAGCGGGGGTCCAGGGGCCGCCGCACGCCACTTGCCCTGGACCCCCGCCTTCGCGGGGGAATCAAGAATGGGTCATGGATTTGAAACCGCCCCCTACAACTCGATAACATCGCGTCGACACACAAAAGGGAGGCAATCATGTCGCCACGCAAGGCCGCGCTAACCCCGGCGAAGAAGACGCTCCTCGGCTGGATCAAGGAGCGCGAGCCCTGGCTGTCGCAGGCGCACACGCACATCTGGAACCTGCATGAGACGGCGTGGCGGGAATATCGCTCGGCGGCCTATTACGTGCAGCTGCTGCGCGAGCACGGCTTCGAGGTCGAGGAAGGCTCGGCGGGCATGCCGACGGCGTTCTGCGCCACCTGGTCGAACAAGGCCGCCGGTAAGAAGGGCCCGACCATCGCGACCTATGCCGAGTACGACGCGGTGCCCGGCAACAGCCAGGAGCCGGTGCCCTATGAGAAGCCGCGCGCCGGCCTGCACAAATATGCTGCCGGCCACACCGACCCGCACTCGGCGCTCGGCATGGGCGCCTTCGGCGGCGCGCTCGCCGCCAAGGCGGCCATGGAGAAGCACGGCATCCCCGGCACCATCAAGTTCTTCGGCGAGTGCGCGGAGAAGGTCTGCGGCTCGAAGCCGATCCATGCCGCGCACGGCTACTACGACGACCTCGACGCCGCCGTCAGCTTCCACCCCGCCTACTTCCGGACCTATTCCAACACGACGGTGTGGGACACCCACTGCGGCTCTTACTGGAGCAAGATCTATACGTTCGAGTGCGACAAGCCCGAGGGCTGGGCCGCCATGGGCGCCAGCGGCGACAGCGCCAATCCGCATACCTCGGCCCGCGCGCCCGGCGCCATCGATGCGGTCTGCCTGATGTACACGACCTCGAAGTACACCAAGGAGGCCATGCTGCCGCATACCGGCACCTGGACGATCAACGAGGCGATCCTCGCCGCCGGCCAGGCGACGGCCGACAACCTGGCGCCGAACTTCAGCCAGATCCAGTATGCCAGCCGCGCCCCGACGCTGCCGATGCAAGAGCGCATCTTCGCCGTGCTCGACAACAACGCCGACCACGTCGCCGCCATCACCCACTGCACGGTGCGCAAGGGCTGGGTGACGAAGACGCGACCCGGCCTGCCCAACCACGTCATCGCGCGGCTCTGCTACGGCAACCTGGAACTGGCCGGACCGCCGGTGTGGGACGAAGCAGCGCGCAAGTTCGGCCGCGAGATCCAGAAGAACCTCGGCCTCAAGCCGATGGCCGATCCGATCATGCCGGAGATGGGACAGCTGACGCCGCCGGAGGAGGCCGAGGCGATGCTGCGGCGGGACCTGCCGCCCTGGCAGAAGAACTACACGTCGGACGACTACACCGACTACACGTGGCACTGCCCGACCGTGCGGCTGCTGGTCGGCCGCGCCACCCTGCAGTCGCCGAAGCCCGGCTACCAGTATCCGCTCTGGGTGTGGAACGCGCTCGGCGGCTATTCCCCGACCATCGATCCGACGGTATTCTGCGCCGCCCGCACCATCGGCCTCACCATCCTCGACCTCATGACCAAGCCGGCCGAGCTGGCGGCCGCCCGGAAGGAATTCGCCGAGCGCACCGGCGGCGGTATCGGCGGCAAGCAGTGGGTGGCACCCCTGCTGCCGAAGAAGTTCGCCGCCCCGATCCACTACCGCTGGCCGGAATATGTGACGACGCCGCGCGGCACGGAATGGTGGATTCCGGAGGGCGCATAGGGCATCCACCGAAATCCAGAAACTGAGCGATGGACCCCATGCGTAGTGGAAGAAGCCTCGACGGTCGGGTGGCGGCGCAGCGGTCGTAGGCGGTCGGCGGGGCGGCTGTCGGAGATCACGTGACGCTTCCCGCCGGATGCACGCCTGGGTCGCAAATAGGTCAGTTCACATGACCTATTCAGCGAATTTGCAAAACAACCCCATGTAAAGGAAGTTAACGGGGCGTTTTCTGGACGATCGATCGCCGGCACCGCCTATCGGCAAAAACCTTGCCGCTCTCGCGCATCTTCACAATGTCCAACAGCGAGCGCCACGACGGCTCGCCAAACCGTCTCGGCACCGCCCACGATCTTAGAGAACAATTCAAGAACTAGCAAGATCTTTTCCGGACCCGGTAGGGTCGTGACGCCTGTCACATCCAGCGGCCGCGGGATGGCGCATGATCCCGTTCACTGATGCAGTCGATCACCGCCAAAAGGCGAAGGAGATCGAGCGTGCGTGACCTCAAGGGCATCATCGTCGTGGCTCCGGTCGCATTCCGTTCCGGGAGACGATGATGCCAAGTTATCCGTCGGGTCCGGGTCGGTACCGCATCGGCGAGCTTTCGGATGGCCGGCTCCTGGCGTTCGACACTGCGGCGCCCACGGCGCTGCTCCTGACCCCCAGGCCGGCAAATGGTACCTATCGGTTGGAGCGCGGCGGCACCCTGACCGTGCGCAACGGAACCCTCACCGACGTGCAGGAGCCGGCAACCACAGCCGGGTATCGCATCGCCAAGGCGGCATTCGGACAGTTTCGCGTGTCGTGCCCGGGCGACCCGGCCTGGCAGCTTGTGGTGGACGGCGCCGGCAAGGGCGCGCCAGGCGCATCCGCCTATCGATTCGCCATCCTCGGTCTCCAGGACGGCAACCTCCTGCGCATTCGCGCCGGTGACGTCAGCGAACTGCGCGTGACGCCGGCGCCAGATGGGTCATATCGCACCGCCGGCGGTCAGTCGATCGGCGTGCAGGGCGGCGGCCCTACGCCCCCGCTTCCCCCGCCCAAGCCGGGCGGCGATCCCATGCTTGAATTCGCCGAGACCTTTGCACCCTAGCCCAACGCCCGCCCTTGCCTTTGCCCGCACCGCGGCCGCGACATGTGGTCTGGCAGATCAAGGCCTCGACGCTATGCAATCTGCGCTGCCGCTATTGCTATGAATGGGATCGTCTCGCCGACCGCCGCCGCCTGACGTTGCCGCAGTGGCGGCGAATCCTGCAAGCGGCGGCCGATTACCGCGCGTTGTGCGAGCGTGACGGGCAGCAGGCTGTCGGTACGCACGTCATCCTCCATGGCGGCGAGCCGTTGCTGTCGCCCCTGCCCTATCTCGAGGACGTCTTCGCGCTCGAACACGAGATTCTCGGCGGCAACGTCCAACGGGGTATTCAGACGAACCTGACGCGGCTGAGCGACGCCCTTCTCGCCTGGCTGCGGCAGGAGGACGTGTTGCTCGGCGTGTCCTGGGACGGCGACGATGTTGCCCGGCTCGACCGCGGCGACCGGCCAACCAGCGACCGGGTGCGCGACAACCTGCAGCGGCTGCGCGCGGCAGGCATTCGCTTTGGCATCGTGCTCGTCCTTGCGGCACACAACCACCGGCGCCTGCCGGAACTGTACGACCAGGTGGAGACGCTGGGCGCCGCCTGGCTGAACGTCGTTCCGATGTTTCAAAGCACGACGCCGGCCGCCGCCGGCGCGCTGAGCCTGCCGCCCGAGGCAACCCTCAGCGCGCTCGCCGCGCTGTTCGAGCATTGGGTCGCGCGTGGACGACGGCTGCCGGTTCATCCCGTCCTCCGCGCGCTGCGGGTGGTGCACGACCGGCAGGCGGGTCGCCGACGACCGCCCGGCGACGGCGCGCGCTTCATCGTCCAGCCCGACGGGCGTCTCAGCCTGCAGGGGGGAACCGCGAGTCCGGACGTCGCTGTGGGCAACCTCTTCGACCAGACGATCGGCGAGATCGTCGAGTCGGCGGCTTATGCCGCGGCCCTGGCGCGCGCCGATCGGCTCCGCCGCCGGCACTGTTCCGCCTGCCGATACGAGGGTGCCTGCGACGCGCGGCCGGTACTCGAGCAGCCGCACAGCTATCCCGCCGGCGCATGTCCACTGGAATCGCGTCTCTGCGATCACATCGACTCGTTTCTCCGGTCGTGCGAGTCGACCGCCGCCGAACTGCTCGGCTGGACCGATGCTGTCCTGCCGGCCGCTCTCGAACATTCAACGCACACCGGCCGGCCGCTGCATTGACTCACGCGGCTGAGACTACGCCGGGGGACTGGTTGAACTACCGAAGACCTCGGTCGGCTCGTCGGGCACTTTCAAGCGGCCGTCGCTTTGGTCGGGCTAAGGTCCGGCGGTTCCACTGATTACACAGGCGATCGCCTCGCCAAAATCGATGTCGAAACCGTCGGGATATTGTGGATAATCGCGCTCATCGCGAATCAGGGGATATAGCCTCATGAAGGCCCGTCGCGCGCTCCTTGCCATGCTGACCGTTGGCCTGCTGTGGGCAGGAGCTGGTCAGGCGCAGATCAACCCGTTCGGCGACAGCCTCAACCTGAAGGATTCGGATATCGCTTTGCTGCAGGCGGCTGCGCAGGCCCTGTTCACCGACGACAAGGCGCAGATCGGGCAGACCAAAACCTGGAGCAACCCGAAGACCGGGAACTCGGGCGAAGTATCGCTCCTCGGACGGTTCGACCATGCGGGCATGCCCTGCAAGCGCCTGCAGCACGCCATCAAGCAGAAGGGGCGCGCCGATCTCGTGCTCTATCAGTTCGCCCGCTGCCGGGCCGCCGACGGCTCCTGGAAGCTGCTTTGATCAGGCAGACCGCTGGTCGCCGAGGGCAACACGAAAAATAGCGGATGAACGAGACGGGCGGAGCCGCTTGTAGGGGCGAGCGGCGCTCGCCCTTTCATCGTTCACGCGCGGGGTCGGAGTCGTGGGTGAATCGGAGGCAAGAGGGCGAGCGCCGCTCGCCCCCCATCGAAGCCGGGCGGGATCGAGGATGCGCAAACTTCCGGCCATGACGGAACGGACGCTGCCGGACTTCCTGGCGCCGGGACTCGATATCGTGTCGATCGGCATCAATCCGTCGGTCTATTCGGTCGAGCGCGGGTTCTATTTCGCGCGCCCCGGCAACCGGTTCTGGCCGGCACTCAACGCATCGGGATTGCTCCCGGCGCCGATGACGCCATCGCGCGAAGCCGTCGAGCGGTTGTTCCGCGAGCATCGCATCGGCTTCACCGATCTCGTGAAGCGGGCCACGCCGCGCGCGGCCGACCTCGGCGAAGACGACTACCGGCAGGGAGCGCGGTCGCTGCACAGGAAGCTCGCGCGCTGCGCGCCCGTCATCGCCTGGTTTCACGGCGTGAGCGGCTACCGCCTCTTCCTCGCGCATACGGAAACGCCGCGTCCGACGATCGCCGTCGGCCTGCAGCCGGAGTGCATCGGAACGACCCGGATCTTCGTGACGCCCAACCCCAGCGGCGCCAATCCGAGCGCGAATCCGAAGCAGCTCGTCCCGCTCTATCGCGAACTCGCGCGCCTGCGCGAGCAGCTGACGCGGCCCTAGGTCGTTGCGCTGCTCGCCCGGAGGGAGCGGATCGGGCGGCGTTTCGTGACCGCCATCACAGCGCGCCATGCCGTCTTGGCGCATGATCGGCAGCGTACCGCGAATTCGGTCATTCACTGCCGAACGGCAAAGGAGATCGAGCATGCGTGGGTTCACGAACATCATCGGCGCGGCGATCATCGCGGGCCTGGCGGCGGCCAGCCTGCCGGCCAACGCGCAGGGTTACTACTACACGATCAATGGCGTCCCGGCGGCCCCCGCCGTGGCGCTCTACATGGCGAGCAACGGCCTGCCGCCGGGCAACTACTGGCTCGACGCCCAGGGCTACTGGGGCATGGCGGGGAACACGCAGCCGCTCGGCAACGTCAACAGCGGCACCTACTTCTCCCGCTACGGCAGCGGCGAGCAGGGTTCCAACGGCTGGAGCCACTACGACAGCCTCAGCGGCATGTCGGTCGGCGGCGATTCCAACGGCTGCTACTACGCCGGCGACTGGTCGAACTGCTGAAAAGGGGACAGAACCCTTTCCTGTCAGCCTGACGCCTGCTCCGCCGCAAGCACCTGCTTGACGGCGGGGCGCTCGGCCATGCGCTGCCGATGGGCATGGACCTTCGGAAAGCGCGCCGGATCGACGCCGTCCCCTTCGAGCCAGCGCGCCAGGGTGAAGAGGTAAGGGTCGCTGATCGTGTAGCTGTCGCCCATGACCCAGGGGCCGGCGAACATCTCGCGCTCGATCAGGTCGAAGCACTCGCCGACCGATTGCGGCACCTTCCTGCGCATCGCCGCGATCGAGGCCTCGTCCTCGGCGTCGACCCAGCGATAGCCGCGGAAGCGGTGCGCGTGTGCCACGTGCACGGTCGAGCAAAGATAGCTGTTGAAGGCCTGGATGCGCCCGAAGGCGAAGGCGTCGTCGAGCGGCGCCAGCCGCGCCTTCGGGAAGCTCTGCGCGACGTAGGCCAGGATCGCCGGCGTCTCCGTGAGGATCCCCCGGTCGGTCGCGAGCGCCGGCACGCGCCCCTTCGGATTCACGGCGAGGTATTCCGGCTTGCGCTGCTCGTTGGCGCCGAAATCCACCCGCACGGTCTCGTAGGGCGCGCCGGCCTCCTCCAGGGCGATGTGCGAGGCCAGCGCGCAGCTGTTCGGGGAATAGAAGAGCTTCAGCATCGGGATCGGCCCCTACATCGCGCTCTTGATGAGCGCCTCGGCCGCGATGGCCTGCGCGCCGGCCACCTCGTGGGCGGTGAGGCCGGACATGCACTTCTTGAAGGCGGCCTGGAGGCTCGTCTTCTTGGCAGCGTCGGTCGTCTCGGGAATGGCGCCGCTGCCGAGGTCCTGGCAAGGGTTCAGCTCCTTCACGTCGAAATGGTCGCCGTTCGGTCCGACCAGGCAGTTGATGGTGTGGTGAAGATGCGCCTTGACCATCTTGATGTCGGTCGCCTTGGCCGCGAGGTCGGCATGCTCGGCGGCGGTCTCGATCTCCTTCGCGGTGTCGACCGCCAGGGCCGCGGTCGAGAGGGTCAGCAGACCGGCCGTGCCGATCGCGACGAGGGGCAAACGGACAAACGAATCGAGCAGGCGAGCCATGGGTACCTCCGGTTGGCCATGCGACGGCGCCTATGATACCGCCGGCCGATGACAATGGGGAGTAGCGGCCTGCCGAGGCCGCAAGCCTTGAAGACCTACAACCATACGCCCGTAACGGCCATCCCGGAGAGGAACGACATCGCTATTGCAAAATAGATGTTGATCACGGAATAGCTCAGCGCGAACAAACGCGCGCCGCGGAGCCACCATACGAAGAAGCCGGCGACTCCCAACGACAGCAAGGGCGCGGCATCGGCGGGGTACTCGACCCACGGGGCATTACTCCCAAGCGGCCGGATCGACACGTCGAGCCAGAAGACGCCGCCCCAGAAGCCGGTGAAGAGCCAGATCGCCGGGAGGCCGACGATCAGACCCCACAGCCTCCGCCGTGCGCCGGTCTCGCGGCGCGGGAAGCCGACGACGAGAAAGGTGACGAGAATGACGAACGGAACTATGAAGTACACAATCCCGAGGCCCCCAACCGTGACCGCCTGATACCAAAACCAGACGACGGCGTGAAGGCCTCCCAAAATCGCTTCCATGGTTCACTTGATGCCGCTTTCATCCCGCGACCATACTCTACCGCAACATCTGGCGTGACCGCTATGCCGCCTCCGCCATGGGGGATAGCGTGCGATTTCATTTGGAGCTCCCCCAGCGATGCCGGACGCCCCGATCTTTCTGACCTACGACCGTGCCGCGCTCGACCGGCAGTACAACAACCAGCAGCGCGTGCCGGATTTCGCCGAGCATGTGGCGCGCTGGCAGCGCCTGAGCGCCGACGTGCGCGGCAGCCTTCCAGGCAAGCTCGATGTCGCCTTTGGGCCGTCGGCCGAGGAGGTGCTCGACATTTACGCGCCCCAGGGCGCCAGCCCGGCGCCGGTGCAGGTGTTCTTCCATGGCGGCTACTGGCGCGCCTTCCGGTCCAGCGACTTTGCCTTTGTCGCCCCGCCGCTGGTCGGCGCCGGCGCCCTGGCCGTGATCGTGAACTACGCGCTGGTGCCGAGCGTGCGGCTGGGCGAGCTGGTGCGGCAGTGCCGCGCGGCGCTCGCCTGGGTGCATGCCAACATCGCGCGCTACGGCGGCGATCCGGCGCGTCTCTACGTCTCCGGCCATTCGGCGGGCGGCCATCTGGTCGCCGCGCTCACGGCGATGGCGCCCCCGGAGGGCGAGCCCGACACGCGGCCCCTGGTCAAGGGCGGCGTCGCCCTCAGCGGCCTCTACGACCTGGCGCCGATCGCGCTCTGCTACCTGCAGGAGACGCTGGCGCTGACCGCGGACGAGGTTGCGGCCTACAGCCCGGCGCGCCATTTGCCGGCGCGGGCGGCGCCGCTGGTCCTCGCCTACGGCGCCGACGAGTCCGAGGAGTATGCGCGCCACTCGACCACCTACGGCAAGGCGCTGGCCGAGCGCGGCATCGACTGCAGGGTGACGGCGCTGGCTGGCCTCAACCATATGAGCGTCGGCAGCGCCCTCGCCGACGCCAAGAGCGAGCCGATGCAACTGATCCTCGGCCAGATGGGGCTGTAGCAATGCTTGCTTGCCGCCCTTCGGTGTCATGCCCGCGAAAGCGGGCATCCAGGGGGCCGCACCATCTTTGCCCCTGGCTCCCCGCCTTCGTTGCGGTGACATTCGAATGCGTGACGTCATGGTGCCGCGATGGCCTACGTCGATCTCGATGAACTGATCGCCCGGATCCCCGACGGGTGCCGGCTGGCGCTGCCGCCGGACTACAGCGGCTGCGCCATGGCGGCGGTGCGGCGGCTGATCGCGCGCGGCGCCCACGACCTGCACCTGATCGGCGTGCCGACGCTGGGCTTCCAGGGCGACATGCTGATCGGCGCCGGCTGCGTCGGGACGATCGAATGCGCGGCAGTGACCATCGGCGAATACGGCCCGGCGCCGCGCTTCGTCGCCGCGGCGAAGGCCGGAACGCTGCGCATCATCGACGGCACCTGCCCCGCCATCCATGCCGGGCTGCAGGCGGCCGAGAAGGGCATCCCGTTCATGCCGCTGCGCGGCATCATCGGCTCCGATCTCGTCGACCATCGCGACGACTGGAAGATCGCCGACAATGCCTTCGGCGAGAACGACCCGATCCTGCTCATCAAGGCGATCGCGCCGGACGTGGCGCTGTTCCACGCGGCCCTCGCCGACCGGGAGGGCAACGTCTGGATCGGCGTGCGCCGCGAGCTGATGACCATGGCGCATGCGGCGAGGACGACGCTGGTGACGGTCGAGGCGATCCATGAGGGCGACCTGCTCGCCGACGACCGCTGGGCGGCCGGCACGATCCCGGCGCTCTACATCACCGCGCTGTCAGAGGCAAAGAACGGCGCCTGGCCGATCGGGCTGCGCGGCTGCTACGACGCCGACGCCGCGCATCTCGCGCGGTATGTCGAGCTGGCGCAGACGGATGAAGGCTTTCAGGAATACATCGGCCGCTTCGTGCGGCGGCACAACGCACCGCAAGACGAAGCGGCCCCGTCTCGGCGCGAGACGGGGCCGGTCCGCAGAGTCTAGCCGGCTGCTAGAGCAGGCTCATTTCAGCTGAAGCTCCACTGATCGTCGTCGAGGTCGACGATCCGCGTCTGGTTCTTCTTCTCGTGCGCGTCCCAGTCGATCTTGGCGAGCAGGTACGCAAACCCGATGTTCGACAGCTGGACCGTCGTTGCGCCGGAGGACGACGCGCCGACTCCGACCGTCGCCTTCACGACCTTGTCGACGCCGGCCGAGAGCGTCACGCTGGTATTG
>JBKOWC010000027.1:0-10541 GCA_046724215.1 Pseudomonadota bacterium
CGGCCTTCAGGCGCAGCGCGCCGTCGAGCAGCCGCGGGCTGTTGAGGAAGGTGTTGCGATGCAGCCCGCCCAGCCGCGCGAACTCGGCCCGCTCGAGTCCGGGGATCAGGCGGAAAATGCGCAGCTGTTCGGCATACTTCAATTTCGTCTGGAAGCCGACGATGTTGAAGAGCGTACCCAGTGCATTATCCTGCCGCAGCTGCACGACCGCGTAGGGTCGCCGGCCCGCGCGCGGATCGGTGAGGCCGACCGGCTTCATCGGACCGAAGCGCAACGTGTCGAGCCCGCGCGCGGCCATCACCTCGATCGGGAGGCAGCCCTCGAAATAGGGCGTGCTCTTCTCCCACTCCTTGAATTCTGTCTTTTCACCGACAAGGAGCGCCTGCACGAACGCCTGATATTGGTCCTTGTCGAGGGGGCAGTTGATGTAGTCGGCGCCGCTGCCGGCCGGTCCGGTTTTGTCGTAGCGCGACTGGAACCAGGCCCGCTCGAAGTCGATGCTGTCGCGATAGACGATCGGCGCGATCGCGTCGAAGAAGGCGAGCGCGTTCTCGCCGGTGAGCGTGTGGATGGCGGTGGCCAGGGCCGGCGAGGTGAGGGGGCCGGTCGCGACGATCACCTGATCCCAGTCCGGCGGCGGCAATTGCGCGATCTCGCCGCGCACGATCGTCACCAGTGGATGCGCCGCCAGCGCGGCCGTCACCGCCTCGGCGAAGCCGTCGCGGTCAACGGCGAGGGCGCCGCCGGCGGGGAGCTTGTGCGCATCGGCGGCGTTCAGGATGAGGGAGCCGCAGCGCCGCATCTCCTCATGCAGCAGGCCGACGGCATTGTTCACCGCATCGTCCGAGCGGAAGGAATTCGAGCAGACCAGCTCGGCCAGCCGATCGGTCTTGTGCGCATCGGTCGGCCGCAGCGGTCGCATCTCGTGCAGCAGGACGGGAACGCCCGCCTGCACGAGCTGCCACGCCGCCTCGCTGCCGGCCAGGCCGCCGCCGATGACGTGCACGGGAGAGTGCGGATTGCCGATCATGGCCAGAACAGATAGCGTCGCCGCCATCCCAGTTCAACCGAACGATCCGAGGGAGGGCCGATGCTCAAGCTCATGAATCCGCCGACCGTGGTGAAGCCGTTCAGCCGCTACAGCCAAGCCGTGGAGGCGCCGGCCAACGTCCGCTGGCTGTACATCTCCGGCCAGGTCGGCGCCACGCCTGATGGCACGATCCTCAAGGGCTTCGAAGCCCAGGCCGCGCAGTGCTGGCGGAACATCATCGCCATCCTCGCCGCCGCGGGCATGGGCGTCGAAGACCTGGTGAAGGTCAACATCTTCGTCACCGGCGCCCAGCATGTGGCCGCTTCGCGGACGATACGCGATGCCGCGCTCGAGGGCGCGCAGCCGGCCTCGACGTTCCTGGTGGTCGCGGCGCTCGCGCACCCCGACCTGGTCGTGGAGATCGAGGCGGTGGCGGCCAAGGGGTAGGACTACCGCCAGGCCGCCCGCGGATTGTTGAGGACGCCTGGATTGAGGGCGTAACAATAGCGGCCTTTGCTCGCGAGCCTCTGGCATGCCGCGGTTGCATCCTCCTGGCTCAAGCCCACGAGCAGCGCCGCGAAGACCTGCAGCCCGCGCGAGCTTCGCGGCACGACGGCCGCCTGCGCCGCGGCTCCGATGGCGCCCAGGCCGTTCGCCGACTGTCTGATGGCCGCCGTCGCCTCGAGGCGCGAGTAGTAGGCGCCGAAGACGATGCCCCAGCCCGGCAACTTCGGCGGATCGGCGCGATCGCCGACCGAGGCGACGCTCTTGCCGGCCCTGGCGTCGACGGTACAAGTCCGCGCACTGAGCTGCGCTTCCGGCGGCAGATCCGGACCGGCCGCCGGCACCATCGCATCGAGCGTGGCCGGCGCCATCGGCATCCCGTCTGCCCCGGCCTTGCCCGCGAAGCCAGCGTCGAGCAGGCGGACCATTTCGTCGACGCGGTCGGCGCGGCTGCGCCCGCCGAGCACGACCCCGATCAGGCGCTGGTCGTCATGCTTCACCGAGGCGACCAGGTTGTAGCCCGAGCCGCAGGTGAAGCCGGTCTTGATGCCGTCGGCGCCGGGGTAGCGCGACAGGATGCCGTTGATGTTGCCGTAATGCCGTCCGCGATAGACGAAGCTGCGGTCCGAGAAGAAGTGATAGAACTGTGGATAATCGTGCAGCAAAGCGCGTCCGAGGATCGCCATGTCGCGGGCCGTCGTGACCTGGTCGGGATCGGGCAAGCCCGAGGCGTTGCGGAAGACCGTACGCGACATGCCCAGCGCCTTGGCCTTGGCGTTCATCAAACTCGCGAACTCCGTCTCGCTGCCGCCGAGACGTTCCGCCAGCACGACCGCGGCGTCATTGGCCGATTGCAGCAGTACGGCGTGGATCGTGGTCTCGACGTTGATGCGGGCGCCGCTGCGCAGGCCGATGCCGGTCGCCGGCTGGGCGGCAGCCGTGTCCGAGACGGTGAGCTTTTCGTCGAGCGCGAGGCGGCCGCTCTGGATCGCCTCGAAGGCGAGGTAGACCGTCATCATCTTGGTCAGCGATGCCGGATACCAGAGCCGGTCGGCATCTGTCGCCTGCAGTACGGCGCCGCTACCGTCATCCACGACGATCGTCGCCGGCCGCGCGTCTGCCGGAGCCGGATGCGACAGGAAGATCGAGGCTAGGCCCAAAAGGCCCAGCCCCCGCAACCAATGGTCCATGGTGGGCCAACCTCGTCCCGTTCGACGCGTTGCCCGCCCACAACGCAGGGTTGACCGTCCTACGCTGCTCCGCCGTCGTCAAAAGGCAAAAAGATGTCAGCGCCAGACCGCTTGCGGGTTCCGGAGGACCTGCGGGCTCAGAGCGAGACAGTAGGTTCCGACGCCCCAGAGGTGCTTGCAGGCCTTGCCGGCCTGCTCCTTGCTGAGCCCGGCGAGGAGGGCGCTGTAGCGGCGCACGCCTTCCCATTGCTTCGGCAGGATGACGGCGCGGCCGCCGGCCAGGACCGGCTGCAGCTGCTGCCGCGCCCGGCTCAACATCTTCTGTGCCTGCGCCTTGTTCGGGGAGGCGCCGAAGATGAGGGCCCAGCCGCCGCCCAGCCCGGTTCCGGTCAGCCCCGCTTCGGTCGGCGAGGCGCCGACCCCATAGGCGCACTCGGCGGCCGAGAGTTGCAGCGTCGGTGCCGCATCCTTCACGGCATCGCCGACTCCGAGGTCGGCCAGATGCAGCGGCTTACTCATCTTCGTAAGATCCGTCGCGAAGCCCTCATCCAGCAGCTTGCTCATCTCGCTGTGGCGCTCGAAGTTCGTGTGACCACCGAGGAGAACGCCGATCAAGCGCCGGCCGCTGCGCTTGGCCGACGCGACGAGGTTGTAGCCGGAACCGCAGGTGAAGCCGGTCTTGATGCCGTCGGCCCCCGAATAGCGGGAGAGGATGCCGTTGATCGTGCCGAAGGTCTGGCCCGCATAGCTGAAACTCGTGGTCGAGAAGAAGTGATAGTATTGCGGATAGTTCTCGAGCAGCGCGGCCGCCAGGACCGCCATGTCGCGCGCCGTCGTCACCTGCTGCGGATCCGGCAGACCCGAGGCATTGCGGAACACGGTCCATGCCCAGCTCTTTCGCCTTGCTGGTCATGCGTTCGGCAAACTTCTCCTCGCTGCCGCCCATGCGCTCGGCCAGCGTCACCGCGGCGTCGTTCGCCGACTGCAGGATCACCGCCAGGATCGCATTCTTCACGGTGATCTTCTCGCCCTTGCCGAGACCGAGTTCCGTTGGCGGCTGCGCCGCCGCGTGCTCGGACACCGTGAGCTCCTCATCGAGCCCGAGCCGCCCGGCCTCGATCTCCTCGAACGCGAGGTAGACCGTCATCACCTTGGTCAACGAAGCCGGGTACCAGGGCACCGTCGCATCGATCGACTGCAGCACCGTTCCGGAATCCGCGTCGACGACGATCGCGGCGTAACCGGCCTTTGCGGAACCTGGCGCGGCCCCGGCCGCGCCCAGCACGGTCGCCACGAAGCAGAGCGTTTTCAAAAACTTGCCCATGACTGGGTGCCGCCGCCCACGGTCGGATCAATTATTGTTTGGAAAGCGAACTATAGTCGATTGCGTCCCACCTTTCATCCGCGCTTTGCCGCGACTGATTCGTCCGGGCGTGGACTGCGTCGTCAGCTTTTTTCTTAAGAAATCCGGCGCGTCAGAAGCGGCTGGGTTGACAAGCGCTGCCGCGCCGTGCTAAATGAACATTCATTCATTACACGATAATTATTCATTATAAAACAGCTGGTTACGATATGACAAACGTCACAAATCTGGCACAAAAGCGCTCGGAGATGCTGGCCGGGCGGACGCGCGCGGCCATCCTCGAGGCCACCATCGCCGTCATCGCCAGGCATAGCCTCTCCAGCACCACCGTGCAGCTGGTGGCGGAGGCAGCAGACGTGTCGCCGGGCACGGTGATCCTGCACTTTGAGCGCAAGGAGGCGCTGCTGACCGCCGCCATGGAGCATGTGGCCATCGAATTCGAACAGGCGCGGCGGCAAGCCATCGAGTCCGCTGGCGGCGATCCGGTCGCGGCCCTCAATGGCCTCATCGACATGACGTTCGATGCGCGGGTCAGCGATCCGGCCACGGTCGCGGTCTGGTATGCCTTCTGGGGCGAGGCACGGGCGCGCCGCGTCTACCTCGAGCGGGTGGGCAATCTCGACCGTGCCTACTATGCCGACCTCGCGCGCCTCTGCGAGGAGCTGATCGCGCGCGGCGGCCACACGCACCTGAACGCCGAGGCCGTGGCGCTCGGCTTCGCCGGCCTGCTCGAACTGCAGTGGCAGGAGATCATGCTGGCCGGTCGCCGCTTCGATCGCGACGACGCACGCCGGACCGCGCGCGCCTACCTCGCGGGAGTGTTTCCCGATGAATTCGCCGTCACACCGGCATCAGCGCAGTGAAGGAAGGCCGCATCCATGATCGACCACCTCGTCACCGAAGCGCCGTCGCCTGAAACCCACTCCCTCTCGCGCGGCCTGCCGGCCTGGACCTACCGCAATGCCGAGCTGCTCGAGCTCGAGTACGAACGCGTCATCCTGCCGTCCTGGCAGTTCGTCTGCCACGCCAACCAGGTGAAAGAGCCGGGCGACTACGCCACGCTCGATCTGATGCGCGATTCCATCATCGTCATGCGCGGCAAGGACGGCGTCTTGCGCGCGTTCAGCAACGTCTGCCGCCACCGCGGCTCGAAGCTGCTGGAAGGCGCCGGGCAGTGCCGGGCCCGCATCACTTGCCCGTATCACGGCTGGTCCTACAAGCTCGACGGAGCGCTGGCGGCGACGCCCGCGGAAGCGACCTTCCCGGGTCTGGACAAGAGTCAGTTCGGCCTGAAGTCGGTCGAGGTCGAGATCCTCATGGGACTGGTCTTCGTTCGAGTGTTCGGCGGCGGCGCCAGCCTCAAGGAGATGTGGGGCGAGCATGTCGACCTCCTGGCGCCCTTCCGCATCGAGGAGATGGTGCCGCGGCAGGCCGCGCCGAGCATCGATACCTGGAACGCCAACTGGAAGGTCGTGACCGACAACAACCTCGAGAACTATCACGTTCCCGTCGGACATCCCGGCTATCACAGGATGCTGGACAACGACCTCGGCGGCTTCATGAACGAGCACGGCGTTGGCGGCAGCAAGAGCATGCTGCGCGACAAGCTCTCGTCGAACTGGAGCGAGCAGCTCTATCAGAAGCTGGCGCCGCAGGCATTGACGGACATGTCTGGCGACACGGCCAAGACCTGGTTCTTCTTCTCCATGCCGCCCAACATCGGGATAGACATCTATCCCGACAGCATGGACGTGTTCCAGATGCTGCCGAAGTCGGCGGAGATCTCGATCTCGCGGTACTCCGTGTTCGTCCGTCCGGACGAGACGCGCGAGCTGAAGGCGCTGCGCTACCTCAACGGCCGCATCAACCGCCAGGTCACCAGCGAGGACCGCACGCTGAGCGAAAGGGTGCAGGCCGGTCTGGCTTCGCACGGCTACGAGCCCGGCCCGCTCTCGACCTACGAGTATGCGATCCACGATTTTCACGACCGCATCCGGGCCGCCTGCCCGGTGACGCTGCTGCCGAAGGCCCCGCGCGCCGGCACCGTGCGGCAGCGCAACGAGGAGATGCTGGAAAAGGCCAGCCGCGTCGTCGCGATGATTTCTTAACGATCGAGCCGGCCGGGGAGAGCCTGCTCCGGCCCGCTTTTCGGTCGTGCCGCACCTGCGAAACTAATGTCTGACGATTGCCCCGGGGCGTCGCAAAAAGAATGCCGTATGCGGCGCGTCGGTGTCGCAGACAGGCAAACGATCCCTCACAGACTCTGCTAGTCGTGGCGGGGGTTGAGCGCGTTGCGCTCGTTATGTCTCAGTCTCAATCAGCACCAGAGAATCGCGAGCGAGATGACCAGCCTGGAAGACGCTTATGCCGTCCGGACTGTCGCCGCCCTGGCGCGTCCGAATGAACGGCTGAAGGGCATCCTCTTCCTTTGTGCCGGCGCCTTCATCTTCACCTTCCAGGACATCATCATCAAGCTCGTGAGCGGCCGCTATCCGCTGTCCGAAGTCCTGGCCATCCGCTGCGTCGTCGCCGTGCCGCTCCTCCTTGTGCTCGTGCATTTCGACGGCGGCCTGGCCGGGTTGCTCACCCGGCGCTGGAGTCTGCTCCTGCTGCGCGCCGTCCTGCTGCTCGTCTGCTATTCCTGCTACTACCTCGCGATTGCGGCCATTCCGCTGGCCGAAGCCGTCCCGCTGTACTATACGGCGCCGCTCTTCATCGTGCTGCTGTCGGGTCCTCTCCTGGGCGAACGGGTCGGGCTCGGCCGCTGGATTGCCGTCGGCATCGGATTTGCCGGCGTCGTCATCGCCGATTCCCGCGGCGCAAGTTCGGCGATCCTCCTCGCCGTCGGATCGGCTGCTTTCTACGGCCTGGCCCAGGTGATGGCGCGTCGCCTCGGCGTCACCGAGCGGGCGTCGGTGATGACCTTCTTCCACAATCTGGTCTTCCTCCTCGCCGCGATCGTGATGGCCCTCTGGACCGGCGACGGCTCCTATGCCGACGGCGGCGACGCCAGCCTGCAGTTCCTGTTGCGGCCGTGGATGCCGCCGACCGGCTTCGACCTCGCCATCATTGGGGCGACCGGCTTCATCGCAGCGCTCGGCAGCTTCTGTCTGACGCACGCCTATCGCATCGCCGAGGCCAATGTCGTCGCGCCCTTCGAATTCACGTCGATCATCTGGGCCGTGATCGGCGGCTTGGTCGTGTGGGGCTACGTGCCGGACGCGGCGATGATCACCGGCGCGCTCCTCATCGTCGGCGCCGGCGTCTACGTGCTGACGTCTTCGCGGCAACCCGCGTAACTCGGTCCGACCGGGATTCGCCGGCCGCGCTCAGCCGCTCGCCGTGACCAGGAACTGCGGCGCGATCGCGAGGTAGGTGCCGTCGGTCATGGCATGCGCGACCATCGCGAGGATGGCGTCGATCCGCGCCGGCGCGAGCGAACCGCCCCGGCGTGCATAGTCCGCCACGGCATGGATCATGCCGTTGAGACGTCCTTCCGTGTCTGGCTTGGTGAGGACCTGAACCGATACCTGCGCGAACCCGGCCCGGCGGGCGATGCCGAAAAGCCGGCGGCCGATTTCGGGTGAGCGCCACGCCCAGCTGGCTGCCTCGATCAGTTGCCGCCACTCGGCCGTCGGCACGGGCTCAATGGCCGTCAGGCTCCAGTCGCCTTCGATCGCGTGGGCGATCCCGCCAGGTTTGAGGACGCGGCGGAACTCCGCGAGGGTCGCGATCGGGTCTTCGACATAGATCAGGGTGTTGCGCGTGACGATGCGGTCGAGCAGACCATCGCCAAGCGGCAGCCGCTTGTCTTCGAGCAGGTGGACCGTGACGCGCTCCGGAAATCCCGCCGCCTGCGCCTTCGCGCGGGTTCTGGCGATGAACTCCGCATTGATATCGAGCGCATGCACATGGCCAGAAGGACCGACGCGGCGGGCGAACTCGATCACCGCATGGCCCGGGCCGCAGCCGAAGTCGGCCACCGCATGGCCGGCGCCGATTGCGGCCGGCGCGTAGAAGGCCTCCGCCGCCGGCGTCCACTGGTACATCGCCTCGCACCGCTCCACTTCCTCGGGGGCGATGCTGACCCAGTGCTCCATGAACTGCGGCTTGGACATGGCGTGCGCTCCCTGCCGAGCAGGCAGATGCATAGCATGTCCGAGGCGAGCGCGCTGGATTGGCGACGGCGCCGTTCAGGCCCGCTTCTTGGCCTTCGTCACGTTGCGGCCGAGGTAGCCGGCGAGATACTGGCCGGTATAGCTCTCGGGAACGGCGGCGACCTGCTCGGGCGTACCGGCGGCGACGATGCGGCCGCCCTTGTCGCCGCCTTCGGGGCCGAGATCGATGATCCAGTCGGCGGTCTTGATGACCTCGAGGTTGTGCTCGATCACGACGACCGTGTTGCCCTGGTCGACCAGCGTGTGCAGCACCTCCAGCAGCTTGCGCACGTCCTCGAAGTGGAGGCCGGTCGTCGGTTCGTCCAGGATGTAGAGCGTCTTGCCGGTCGAGCGCCGCGACAGTTCCTTGGCCAGCTTCACCCGCTGCGCCTCGCCGCCCGAGAGCGTCGTCGCGGGCTGACCGACATGGATATAGCGGAGGCCGACCTCTTCCAACGTCCGCATCTTGTCGCGGATCGACGGCACGGCCTTGAAGAACTCGGCCCCTTCCTCGACGGTCATGTCGAGCACGTCGGCGATGGATTTGTTCTTGAACGTGATCTCCAGCGTCTCGCGGTTGTAGCGCTTGCCCTTGCAGACGTCGCACTGCACGTAGACGTCCGGCAGGAAGTGCATCTCGATCTTGATGACGCCGTCGCCCTGGCAGGCCTCGCAGCGGCCGCCCTTGACGTTGAACGAGAACCGTCCGGCCTTGTAGCCGCGCTCGTTCGCCTCCGGCAGCCCGGCGAACCAGTCGCGGATCGGCGTGAAGGCGCCGGTGTAGGTCGCCGGGTTCGAGCGCGGCGTGCGGCCGATCGGCGACTGGTCGATGTCGATGATCTTGTCGAGGAACTCGATGCCGTCGATGCGGTCGTGGTCGCCAGGATGCTCGCGCGCGCCGTTGAGGCGGCGCGCCAGCGCCTTGTAGAGCGTCTCGATGATGAGCGTCGACTTGCCGCCGCCGGACACGCCGGTGACGCAGGTGAAGGTGCCGAGCGGAATGTCGACGCTCACGTCCTTCAGGTTGTTCTCGCGCGCGCCGACGATGCGCAGGGATTGCTCGGGATGACCGGGCCGCCGCGCCTTCGGCAGCGGCACTTGGCGGAAGCCGGTGAGGTACTGGGCGGTGATGCTCTCGGGGCTGCGCATCACCTGCTCGGGCGTGCCGACGGCGACGACCTTGCCGCCGTGGATGCCGGCCGCCGGGCCCATGTCGATCAGGTAGTCGGCGGTGCGGATCGCCTCCTCGTCATGCTCGACGACGAGCACGGTGTTGCCAAGGTCGCGCAGCCGCTTCAGCGTCTCCAGCAGCCGCTGGTTGTCGCGCTGGTGCAGGCCGATCGACGGTTCGTCCAGCACATAGAGCACGCCGGTGAGGCCGGAGCCGATCTGCGAGGCCAAGCGGATGCGCTGGCTCTCGCCGCCGGACAGCGTCGCCGAGGCGCGCGACAGCGTCAGATACTCGAGGCCCACGCTGACGAGGAACCCCAGCCGCTCGTTGATCTCCTTGAGGATGCGCTGGGCGATCTCGCGCTGCTTCGGCTTCAGCTTGCGGTCGAGGGCGAGGAACCAGGTGCGCGCCCTGTCGATGGAGAAATCCGCGACCTCGGATATGTTGAGCCCATCGATCCTGACCGCGAGCGCCTCCGGCTTCAGCCGCAGGCCTTTGCAAGCCTCGCATGGGCTGGTCGACTGGAAGCGGGCCAGCTCCTCGCGCACCCAGGCGCTGTCGGTCTCCCGCCAGCGCCGGTCCATGTTGGGGATGACGCCCTCGAACGGCTTCGTCGTCTTGTAGCTGCGCAGGCCGTCATCATACTGCATGGTCACGGGCTCGCTGCCCGAGCCGTGCAGGATCACGGTGCGCGCTTTTTCCGGCAGCTCGCCCCAGGGCGTGTTGACACTGAACTTGTAGTGCCGCGCCAGGCTGTCGAGCGTCTGCATGTAGTACTGCGACGTCGAATTGGCCCAGGGCGCCACGGCGCCCTGCCTCAGGCTCAGCTTCTCGTCCGGCACCACCATCTCCGGATCGAAGAACATGGTGGTGCCGAGCCCGTCGCAGGTCGGGCAGGCGCCGAACGGATTGTTGAACGAGAACAGCCGCGGTTCGATCTCGTCGATCGTGAAGCCCGACACCGGGCAGGCGAACTTGGCGGAAAACGTGATGCGCTCCGGCTTCTTGCCCTTCTTGCCGTTTTCGGCCGCCTCGGCGATCTCCGCGAACACCAGCCCGTCCGACAGCCCGAGCGCCGTCTCCAGGCTGTCGGCCAGGCGCTGCGCGATGCCCTCGCGTACGACGA
>JBKOWC010000338.1:0-5864 GCA_046724215.1 Pseudomonadota bacterium
GGCGCCGCAGGCCACGATCGAGGATCACGCGGCATGGCAGGGCGATATGCTCGCCTTCGCCCGCTCGGTCGAGCTGCTGGCGGGCATCATCATCGGCCTCATCGGCGCCGCCGCCGTGACGACCGTGATCTTCGTTACCCGCACCGGACTGTCGATCCATCGCCGCGTCATCGAGATCGTCCATCTCGTCGGCGCGCGCGACAGCTACATCGCCGGCCAGTTCCGCATGCATGCGTTGCGCCTCGGCCTCGTCGGTGGAATCGGCGGCGTGGTCCTGGCCGGGCTGACGCTGATGGGCCTCGACCGCGTGCTAGCGCAGACCCAGACCTCGCTGCTGCCGTCGCTGGCGCTCGATGCGAATCAGTGGCTCGCGCTCGGCATCGTGCCGGTCGCCCTCAGCGTGGTCGCGATGGTCACGGCGCATCTGACGGTGCTCGTCGTCCTCGGTCGCGAGCTCTGAGGCGCGATGCGACGAATCTTCGGCCGACGCTCCCGGAACACGCGACGCCGGCGGCTGCAGCTCGTCGCCGCGGCGGTCACGGCCCTGCTCGCCTGGTTCGCCGGCTTGGTCTATTTCGCCTCCAGCATTCCCGAAGATGTCGCCGATCCGCAAACGTCGACCGATGCGATCGTCGTCCTCACCGGCGGCAGCGACCGCCTGCAGGAGGGCCTTCGCCTCCTGGCCGCCGGCAAGGCCAAGCAGCTGCTCATCTCCGGGGTCAACCAGAAGGCGACGCTGGCCGATCTCCTTAAGCGCGCGCAAGTGCCGCCGGAGAGCATCCCGCCGCTGCTGGCGGTCTGCTGCATCACCGTCGGCTACCAGGCCGACAACACCGCCGGCAATGCGCGCGAGGCCGCCGCCTGGATGGCGGCCAACAACCTGCGCTCGCTGCGCCTAGTCACGGCCGACTACCACATGCCGCGCAGCCTGCTCGAGTTCGGCCGCGCCATGCCCGGGATCACGATCCTCCCGCATCCGGTGTTCCCCGAGGAGGTGAAGCGCGACGAATGGTGGCTGTGGCCGGGCACGGCGAGCCTGCTCGTGAACGAGTATCACAAGTATCTGGTCGCCCTGGCGCGCGGCTGGCTCGCCGACGTGAGCCACGGCGGCGCGCCGCCTTCCTGAAGTTTCGGGTCCCGCGATGACGACGGTGCGTTCGCTGCTTTTCAACATCCTGTTCGGCGCCTGGACGGCGATCATGTTCGTCGCCAGCCTGCCGACCCTGGTGATGCCGCGCGGCGCCACCTGGGCGATGGGCCGGCTGTGGGTTCGCGGCGGTGTGCTGCTCCTGCGCCTGACCGTCGGTCTCGGTCATCGCGTGCTCGGCGGCGAACAGCGCATCGCCGGGCCGGCCATCTATGCCGTCAAGCACCAGTCGGCCTGGGACACGCTGATCTTTCCCCTGCTGCTCGACCGTCCGGCCTATGTGCTCAAGCAGGAGCTGGTCCGCGTGCCGTTCTTCGGCTGGTACATGCTGCGGCTCGGCATGATCCCGGTCGATCGCCAGGGCCGCGGCGCCGCCCTGAAGCAGTTGGTGCGGGCGGCCCGCGCCGTCACGACGACGGGCCGGCCGATCCTCATCTTCCCCGAGGGAACGCGGGTGCCGCCGGGCGAGCAGCGGCCCTACCAGCCGGGCATCGCCGCCCTCTATGGCGATCTCGCTCTCCCGGTCGTCCCGGTGGCGCTCAACTCCGGCCTCTTCTGGGGCCGCCGCAGCTTCCACAAGCGGCCGGGGACGATCACCTTGGAATTCCTCCCCGCGATCGCGCCCGGCCTGGAGCGCCGCGCCTTCATGGCGGCGCTGAAGGAGCGGCTGGAGACGGCCTCCGGTCGTCTCGTCCACCACCCCGACCCGGCCTGAAGCGCCCAGCGGTGGAGAAATCTGGGGAAAACCGCAGAGTTATCCACGGATCGGCGGAAGAATTGCCTTAGCATTTTGAAAAATCGTCTAAATGACAATGACATCGCGCGCCGGGGCCACCTGTTACACGGCCATGAAATCCGGTAGGGAAGCGGCGTAGCCGGGATCATCCACCGCGCAACGCGCGGCCAGCAACGCCCGCGCGCCCTCGGCGTCTGCACGGGATCGTCGCCAGCAAGGTGGCGCACGAGAAGATTGGCGAGGCCGCTCATCGCCGGTCGCACTTCCCGGAAACGGCCGCGGCGATGGCCTCGTTCATCTCGTTGGCGGAGAGCGGCCGCTGCAGCTTCGGCAGGATGTCCGCCAGCGACGCAAGCGTTACGGCGAGCGTCATCACGAGGCGATCATCCGGCGTCACGGCAACCTGCAGGCGATCACCCGGTTTCAGGCCCAGCTTCGCCCGCACCTCCTTCGGCAGGGTTATCTGGCCCTTGCTCGTCAAGGTGGCGATTGGCATGCGAACACCTTACTTTCTGATCTGCCTTACGATTGTCAAGACAGCAAGTTCCGTATATGTTCCAGAGGTAGAATCCGTCGAGGTGCGCCTTGCCGCAAGTCTCCGCCATCTCCCAGCAGATCTGGGACATGAAGTACCGGCTGAAGGGCCCGGGGGGCGAGTCCGTCGACCGCACGATCGAGGACAGCTGGCGCCGCGTCGCGCGCGCCCTGGCCGAGCCGGAAGCCGACAAGGAACTCTGGGCGCAGCGCTTCTACGAGACGATGGAGGATTTCCACTTCCTGCCGGCCGGCCGCATCCTCGCCGGCGCCGGGACCGGGCGCAACGTCACGCTCTTCAACTGCTTCGTCATGGGCACGATCCCCGACGACATGCGCGGCATCTTCACGCACCTGCGCGAGGCGGCGCTGACGATGCAGCAGGGCGGCGGCATCGGCTACGATTTCTCGACCCTCCGCCCCAAGGGCGCGCCGGTGAAGGGCGTCGGCGCCGATGCCTCGGGTCCGCTCACCTTCATGGACGTGTGGGACGCCATGTGCCGCACCATCATGAGCGCCGGCCATCGCCGCGGCGCCATGATGGCGACGATGCGCTGCGACCATCCGGATATCGAGGCCTTCATCGAGGCCAAGCGCGAGCCCGGCCGCCTGCGCATGTTCAACCTTTCGGTGCTCGTCACCGACCCCTTCATGACGGCGGTGAAGGAGGATGCGCCCTGGGAGCTGAAGTTCGGCGGCACGACCTACAAGGTGATGCAGGCGCGCGACCTCTGGGACCGGATCATGCGCGCGACCTACGCCTATGCCGAGCCCGGCGTTATCTTCATCGACCGCATCAACCGCCGCAACAACCTCTATTACGCCGAGACGATCAGCGCGACCAATCCGTGCGTGACAGCTGATACGTGGGTGCACACGGCTAACGGCCCGCGCCAGGTGCATGAGCTTGTCGGTCAGCCAGTCGACCTTCTCGTGAACGGCGCCGTAAGCACCAGCACGGAGAATGGCTTCTTCGTCACCGGCCGAAGTCCGGTCATCAATCTTAGGACACGGGATGGGTACCAGCTGCGCCTCACGCCAGACCATCTTGTCCTGTCGGTAGAGGAGCTGACTCGGTGGCGAATTGCGACCGTATGGCGAAGAGCAGGCGAACTCAGGCCTGGCGATCGCATCGTTCTGCACGATCACCGTCAGCGGCCGCACTGGCCAGGGGAACATCGATTTGAAGAAGGCTATCTGATCGGGCTCCTGATCGGCGACGGAACACTGAAACAGGACAAGGCCGTAATCAGTGTTTGGTCAAAGTGCCAAGCGGTTGGGGGCGAGTGCGACGGAGGCCCCACCGGGGTCATGGCTGCTGCGCTTGCTGCGGCACAGACCATGCCGCATCGGGCCGATTTCGTGGGATGGATTCCTGTCTCCGGACGGAATGAATATCGATTGGCACTAAGTGCCGTTCGCCAACTCGCGTTGCACCTGGGCATGGCGCGCGGAGTGAAACCGATTACGGCAGCGATGGAGCGCGCATCCAGCGAATTCTGCCGTGGGCTCCTGCGAGGACTCTTCGATTGCGATGGGGCAGTGCTCGGAACGCAGAGCAAGGGAATCAGCATTCGCCTCTCGCAGAGTGATATGCAACGCTTGGAGGCTGTCCAACGCATCTTGCTGCGCTTCGGGATCGTCTCGACCATCTACCGGGAAAGGCGCGCGCCAGGCATCCGTCCAATGCCCGACGGCAAGGGCGGGACGAGGAACTATGCTCACCTAGCTCAGCACGAGCTTGTGATTGCGAACGAGGGCGTTGGACGCTTTGCAGAGCTGATCGGCTTTGCTGATAGCGAGAAGCGGGCGCGACTGAAGGTTGTCCTCGGAGCGTATCGTCGGCGTGCGAACCGCGAGCGATTCATTGCAACCGTCGATACCGTGGACGATGGCGGAGTTGAGGAAGTCTACGACGTCCAGGTGCCCGGCGAGAACGCTTTCGACGCCAATGGAATCTATGTCCACAATTGCGGCGAGCAGCCGCTGCCGCCTTATGGCGCCTGCCTGCTCGGCTCGATCAACCTGGCGGCGCTCGTCAGGAATCCATTCACAGACGAGGCGGCGATCGACGGCGAGCGGCTCGACCGGCATGTGCGCGTCGCCGTGCGCATGATGGACAACGTGACGGATTGCTCGAATTTTCCGCTTGAGCAGCAGCTGCAGGAGGCGAAGGCGAAGCGGCGCATCGGGCTCGGCGTGACGGGACTCGCCGACGCGCTCATCCTCTGCGGGGCGCGCTACGGTTCCAGCGCGGCCGTGGCCCTCAGCGAAACCTGGATGCGGGCGATCCGCCGCTCGGCCTATCTCGCCGCGACGGAGCTGGCGGCCGAGAAAGGCGCCTTCCCGCTCTACGACACGGAGAAGTATCTCGCCGGCGAGACCGTGCGCGAGCTCGACGAGGACGTGCAGGCGGCGATCCGCAAGCACGGCATCCGCACCGCGCTCGTCACCTCGATCGCGCCCACCGGCACGATCTCGCTCTTCGCCGACAACGTGTCTTCGGGCATCGAGCCGGTGTTCAGCTTCAAGCACACGCGCAACGTGCTGCTGCCCGACGGCAGCCGGCAGAGCGAGGAGGTGACGGACTACGCCTATCGCCTGTTCCGCCGTCTCAAGGGCGACGGCGCGCCGCTTCCCGACTACTTCGTCGACGCCCAGCAGCTGTCGCCGGCCGATCACGTCGTGATGCAGGCGGCGGTGCAGAAATACATCGACAGCTCGATCTCGAAGACCATCAACTGCCCGGCCGACCTCTCGTTCGCGGCCTTCAAGGACGTCTACCTCCAGGCCTACGAGCTCGGCTGCAAGGGCTGCACCACCTATCGGCCGAACGAGATCACCGGCGCCGTGCTCGAGGTGAAGGACGGCAGGAAGGCGGCGCAGCAGCCGGAATTGCCGCTCAGCGTCCCGTCGCCCCGGCCCAAGGACAACCTCGACGGCGGCGCCGTCGTCTACATGACGCGCCCGCTCGACCGGCCGGAGGCGCTGCCGGGCCAGACCTACAAGCTGCGCTGGCCCGAGAGCGAGCACGCCATCTACGTGACGCTCAACGACATCGTCCAGGACGGCCGCCGGCGCCCCTTCGAGGTGTTCATCAACTCGAAGAACATGGAGCACTACGCCTGGACCGTCGGCCTCACGCGGATGATCAGCGCCGTCTTTCGCCGCGGCGGCGACGTGTCGTTCGTGGTCGAGGAGCTGAAGGCGGTGTTCGATCCGCGCGGCGGCTCCTGGATGGAGGGCCACTATGTGCCGTCGCTGCTGGCCGCCATCGGCGAGGTCATCGAGCGTCACATGGTCGACATCGGCTTCATGCCCGATCCCGCGCGCGAGCGGCGCGAGATGATCGCCGGCCTGGAGAAGAAGGTGGTGAACCTGCCGCCCGAAGGCGCCGAGTCCCGCCTGCCGCGCTGCCCGAAATGCAGCCAGCCCACCCTCATCCGC
>JBKOWC010000346.1:0-9074 GCA_046724215.1 Pseudomonadota bacterium
ACGAAGTTGTAGATGCCGCCTTTGCCGTCCTTGTCGCCGGGATACCAGTTCTGCACCGTGGCATAGCGAATCTCCGCATCTTCGAATGCCACCAGCTCCACCACCGCGGCATGAAGCTGGTTCTCGTCGCGCATCGGCGCCGTGCAACCCTCGAGGTAGCTCACGTAAGCGCCCCTGTCGGCGATGATCAACGTCCTTTCGAACTGTCCGGTGTTCTTGGCGTTGATGCGGAAATAGGTCGACAGCTCCATCGGGCAGCGGACGCCCGGTGGGACGTAGACGAAGGAACCGTCGCTGAACACGGCGGAGTTCAGCGTCGCGAAGTAGTTGTCGCTATACGGCACGACACTGCCGAGATACTTGCGGACCAGCGCAGGATGCTCGCGCACCGCCTCTGAGATCGGGCAGAAGATGATTCCCATTTTCCCGAGCTTGTCCTTGAAGGTGGTCGCGACGGAGATCGAGTCGAACACCGCATCGACCGCGACCCCGGCGAGCATCTCGACCTCCCTAAGCGGGATGCCGAGCTTCTCATAGGTCTTGAGCAGCTCCGGATCGACCTCGTCCAGGCTCTTCAACTGCTTCTTTGCACGCGGCGCGGCATAGTAGTGGATCTCCTGATACTCGATCTTCGGATAAGTCACGCGCGCCCAGGTCGGCGCACGTTCCCGCTCTTGCTGCCAGAGGCGAAACGACTTCAGCCGCCAGTCGAGCAGCCACTGCGGCTCTCTCTTCTTAGCGGATATGAACCGGACCGTATCCGCGTCGAGGCCCTTCGGCGCCAGGTCCGACTCGATGTCGGTGACGAAGCCGTATTTGTAGTCACCGGCGAGGGTTTCGACTTTTTCGATCGTCCGCGGAGAGGCGGTCATGAGGACCTCGCTCAGGGATGCGAGCCGGCGGTAGCGACCACGCTCGGCCAATGCGCGCACCCTGCTGCACAGCTCTACGGCACCGGGCCAGCACGACCCGTGCAGGAAGACTTGATCGCGAGGCTGATTTGCCAGCGCCTTCCGGATCTAAATCTTTCGTACCGCGGCGTTCGTAGCCAATCGCGGCACTATCCGCAGTTCACAATTGCACATGGGTGTCATCTGCGCACATCGCCCGGCGTCGTCGGCAATCGGTGAGCAAGGGCGCTCTCTAGGCCTTTGGCGCGGCTCGGCCGTCGAGTTCCTGACGATGCACTCGGAACTAGGCTGAAGGCTCCGAGCCGAACTAGGGCCGAGGAACTTGCCGTTAGATGAACGGCGACGGCAAGTTCTTGTCCGCCAACTCTACGCGCCAAAATTCAACGACGACCCGGAGCACTGCAGCAAGGTCGTGGTGCAATCCGTCATTCGTCACGAGGAAATAGGCAACCCGACCACCGACGCTGACGCCCATTAGCGTTTCTCCCGGCCCGCTGACCGAATGCGGTTCGGCACCGGTGACGAGGTGCCTTCGCCTGAGACCTCGATGCCTGCCTGCATCGGCAACGTCGCGAAGCCATCCCAGTTCGGGACAGGAAGTCAGCAGCCCCGATCGGTAGGCGTTGAACCTTGACCCCCGGTTGTCCTCGCCAGGGTGCCGTTCGTGCCAGACCCAATCGTGCAGGTGCCACAGGGATAGGGAGGCATCGAATGCCGTGCGACCAGACGGCTCTCGGACGAAGGTTCGTACGCCTGGCACAACGAGCCGATCCCAAAACTCGGCGACCGAGTTGAGACCGAAGTCGATGTATGTGACGCTCTGCCCTAACGCCATGACGGCAAATTCGAATCGTCGGCATCGTCTCGCGATCCGTGCTCCATACTCGTTAGCCTAACCAGCCTAGGGCGAGAAAGAAAGTGCGTCCGGAATCTCTGCCGGGGTCGAAGCAGGTCGGAGAACCCCCCAACTTGCCTGGGGGAGTCTCCTCGGGGTCGTGCTTCACAGGGCACGGTCGACAGCAATGGAGAGGGCTGCCGGGGCGGAAACAAGGCAGAATTACCCAGTTGTGGGGGGAGCTGTGGCGCGCACTGCACGTCTCCGATATCCTTAAGCGTCCACCTCGCTGTCTGAAACTGAGCAGGAAAATATGGGGTCGCCCTCGATAGCACCGACGGATGCGGGCTCGGAACACGGGAATTGGTCGCTTGCGATCGACGCAGCGGTCGCTGGGTCAAGTCACGAAAGTCGGCACAAGTCCCTAGTGGATGTACATATCCACGACACGGTTCTCAGATTCGGCGACGCCATCGACGGTTCCAACGGCTTGCCGCTCCTGGCCGGTCCAAGTGGTTTCGACATGGCCCGGCTCGATCTTGCCGGTGGAGACCAGCGCATCGCGCACCGCAGTTGCCCGGCGTTGCGACAGGTGAGTGTTGTAATCGGCGCTGCCGACGGTGTCGGTTCGGCCGACGATCGTTACGAAAACTGCATGGTTGCCCTCGACAAGGCTCGCCACCTGCTCGATCGTCTTCTGTCCCTTGTAATTGATGTCGAACTTATTTGTTTCGAAGACGACCTGGTAGTTGCTCGGATGCGATGAGGGCGGCGGGGGCGAAGGGCTTTCATGCCTTGCTTGCTGCTGGCCGTCAGAGGCGCAGGCCGCGAGCAGGGCGACGCAAGAGATTGCTGCAAGTTGTCGCCAAGAGTTCAAGAGGTTTGCCATCGGTGTCTTCTCCGTTGGAGTAAGGCGCCTAGCGCCCGGATTGGGCAGGCTTGCGGCCTTACTACCGCGCGGATGTTCACAGGGCTGTTCAAAGCAGGACAGCCCCGCCGATCCAAAACGGTATTGTCGTGCGATCTGAGGGAAACAACGACATGACATACAGAATTTCGACGCCGTGGCATTCTGTTCCGGAAGTGCCCAGATTGGGCTCGCTCGGGGGCGATTTCAGCTTTTCTATGATGCTAGCGGCGAAAGCGATCCTGCTGGTGATCGCCGCACTCGGCCACTGGTGAGCTAAACGGGCACCGCGGCAGCGCCATCGCTCACAGCGTCTGACGCCCAAGCGCCGCGACTTTTCGCTTCTTCAGATTCCGTTGCTTCCGGTTCTCGATCCCGAGCGCCTTCTGCATCGCTTCGAGATCGTGGAGGATCGCCGATGCCCTCTCGAGGAGAGCGGGACGATGGGCGGGACGCATGCGCTTCGCCGCGAAGTTCACGCAATCTTCAAGGCGCTCGTAGTCGACGCTGGCCTTCGTGACCATCGCACCCACGACGGCGGTCAGCACGACGACATGGTCGCTCAACTCCGTATGCGACTTCAGCAGCCGCGCCAGATCGCCTACATTGACCTGCTTCAAAATACTTTCCGTTTTCATTGTTCGCGCCTCCGACCCGGTACTCGTCGGCAAAAAATGCCGACTGCGACTGTCGCCTGCTGGCCTACTGGGTCTCCTGGACCGACCCCGCCGCCGCGCCGCCAATAGCAGTTCCGGGCCGTCATGAATGTGCAAAACAGCACTGTGTGGCGTTCGGACCGAGACTGGCGCCCGTCGTCATCGCTGCCGCGCAAGGACGCCACGCTGCGCCGATTTCCGTCCGTCGAAAGAGGCCGATAGGCTTGCAGTCTCAGGAGCTCGAACCCCGCCCTCTGTTCAGAATTGAACAGGGGACCGCATTTGATTCGTGCTTAGTGGGCGTCGCCTTGACGATACCTCGACACAGCTATGCGAGAGGAAGGCACGCATTCCGCGATCCGCAAGTGACAGCAGGTCGCGACCAAGGACTTCACCCGGAAGACGGGCTTTCGTTTCTGTACCTGCCCCTTGGCTCGCTTAAGAAAAATGCGAGCCGTCGTGGGGTTCAATGTGGAGAGGGGTCCATGCGACTACTGACGATCATCGGCGCTCTCGGGGCGCTCGCTTTCCTGGCTGGCTGCGCCAGCAACATCACGCAGATGGAGAACGTCCAGGCGACCGGCGGAACGCCGTTCACGCAGGCACTGGCGGAAGAGTATCGGGCCTTCGTCGCGGATGAGAAGGCGGAACGCGACTGGCATGCCGCCGACTACTACGCGGTCAAGGGCCTGTCGGCGGCCGGCGGCCAGATGGTGCTGCCCGAGGAGGTGCCGCAGGCAGGTGATCACACGCAGGCGCTCACCGACGGCCGCGCCAGGCTGATCGCGGCGCTCGACGGCGGCGCCCGGGACGGCAACCCGGCGGCCGCGGCGAAGGCGCAAGTGGCCTTCGACTGCTGGCAGCATGAGGCGCAGGAAGACTTCTGGTACGACACGCTGACCAACGACCACGTGAAGCCGTGCCGCGACAAGTTCGAGGCGGCGATGGCGGAGCTGGGGCCGACGGCGATGGCGCAGACGCCGGCGAACACCTACGTCGTGCTGTTCGATTTCGACATGTCGAACATCAATGCCGCCGCCCGGGCGGTGATCGAGCGCGCGCTGGCCGACGCCAAGGCGAAGGGCGGCAATGTCCATGTGACCGACACCGGCCACACCGACCGCGCCGGCACGGAGGAGTACAACACGGCGCTGTCGCTGCGCCGGGCCGACTCGGTCCGCGATGCCCTGATCAGCGGCGGCATCCCGGCCGATGCGATCACGGTCGCCGGTCGCGGCGAGAGCGAGCCGGCCGTGCCGACCGCGGACGGCGTGCGCGAGCAGGCCAACCGCCGCGTCGAGCTGATTCTGCAGTAGTCCCTCTCGGCTCGGGGATCACGAGCGGCGCCGCTGCTCGTGATCCCCGGAGTCGATGATGGGCTTTGCGCGCTAGCAGTAAGGCCTTTGCTGCGACGGAATATGGAGCCAAACGCTGACGCTTCGCCTGGCAACACGTGACTGGGGTAGGTCGATGATCCGCATTTGGATTACTGTGATACCGTGCGTTCTGTTGCTTGTCGGCTGCGAGCATCTCCCCAATTCCGTATCGCCCGACGGCTCTGTCGAACAGACATACGGGGCGATAGCCGCAGCTACCCCCCTGATCACGATCGTTGAACAGAAGCGCATTCGGCCGCTGGACCCCGCCTCGCAAAAGCCGCTCCTGGACCAGGCAATGACCGAATTGGCCAAGACCGATCCTGAGGGGCATTACCGAGGCATCACCTACAATCTCACCAAGAACAACGTACTGAGCCACGACTGGCTGATCCAGACTCCCGCGGTCTGGGGCCGACATTCGCTGGACATTTCCTACATCCCGCTCAAGTGCCCAGGCTGCGAGCCGGATGTCCTCCTCCCCTCCTGTCACAGCGATACGGATTGCGGGACGACGGGCGCCACTTGTGGTCGACTGGCGACACTCGAGGCGTCTTCCACCGTCCCGGAAGGGCGCGTCTGCCTGGGCCATTCGGATGCGGTCATCGATCGATTCTACCGCCTGGTTGCCGGTGCCAAACGGACGGTCGACATCACGGCCCTGCAACCGCCCCCCGATTATCGCTTCCTTGCGGCGTTGCGCAACGGCGTGACCAAGCTGGCGCATAGCGGCCGCGCCGTGACCGTCCGGATCCTGATCGGGCAATATCCCCCCGACGGTACCGACGCGAAGGCGCTGCTCTCGCAACTCGTGCGCGACGCGCAGGCCGTCGGCAACTCTCGCATCGTCGTCTACGCCGCCGCGATGCGGTCATGTGCCGGCGATCCCTCTTGCGGCGCCTTTTCCTGGAACCACGCGAAGATCGTCGCCATCGACGGGAAGACAGCTTTGGTCGGCGGCCACAATATGTGGAGCGAAGACTACCTGATCGACGAACCCGTGCACGATCTCTCGATGCAGCTCCAGGGCGCGGCGGCGACCGATGCCGACCACTTCGCCGACACGCTCTGGCAGTTCGTCTGCGATCATGTCGGCGGCGCTACCGCCGTGAGCGCCTTCATGTATCGAAGCGGCGACGCCGCGATCGGCCCAGGCTGCCTGCCGCGGATCGACGTGCCGGCGCGGCTAGCGGCGGGAGGAACCGGCATTCCCGTGCTGGCAATCGGTCGTCTCGGCGCTGGCATCACCACCGATTTCGCCAGCCATGACGATCTGGCGCGCGATCTGATATTCGGCGCCGCCCGGCACAGCATCCGCATCGCCCAGCAGGATATCGGCATCAGTCAGCTCGGGCGCGCTGACGCGATCTACCCCGATTCCGCGCTCGAACATTGGACGGATTTCATGCTGGCCGGGCGCGGCGACGTGTACCTGGTGCTCTCCAATCTCGACGCGAAGGGCCGCAGCAAGAGCACCTACAGCAACAGCCTGTCGATCGAGGCGGTGGCCGACAAGATGCTGCTGACGGCGCAGGCCCGCAGCACGCTGCCGCGGCCTGCGCTTGTCGATCTGCTGTGCAGTCATTTTCACCTGGCATCGTTTCGCTTCGGCCCCGACGCCACTTGGCCCGGCAACCACCCGATCGGCAATCACAGCAAGTTCTGGATGGTCGACGATCGATACTTCTATATCGGCTCGGACAACCTCTATCCCGTTGATCTTCAGGAGTTCGGCTATATCGTCGACGATCGCGCGGCCGCCACCGAGGTGCTGAAATCCTATTGGGAGCCGCTATGGCGGTGGTCGCGGCAAGCGGCAATCTCGGGGGATGACGCCCCGCGTTGCGTGCTGCGCGGTACCGAAGGGGCGTCCTAGAGTCCGGAATCACGATCGCATGATACGGCCAAGGCCCTGACGGGGTACATGGTCTCCGAATCAGTCAATTGCGAAAGTGGGTACTAGTCTAGAGCCGCTATTTGAGAAACAATGAACCGCGCGCGGGGCCGGCTACGGCGCCAGCGGCGGATCCTGATCGCTGGGCATGCCGACGATATGACGATAGATCGCCGCGGCCCGGTTCACATGCGAGGCCACTTGGCCGCCAGGCAGGAAACCGCTCTCCCGGACGCCCGAAAGGCTGTAATAGCCCCAGGACGTGGGCGAAAGTCTCCGGATGATGTACGTGGATTCGAGATCGCCCGGTTCGAATAGGGAAAACACCAGAAGCGATACCGTGCTGACATTGTCGATCGTGATCACGATCCGATCGGACCCGGCGGCATCAACCCGCATTCGATAGGTGACCTCACCGGACGAGCGGTTGTCCTGCTGCACGAAGTAGAAAGCCCTCCCGGCTTTCAGTTCGGCGCTGCTGAAATCGACACGCCGCTTGCGGTTGGCCGCGTCGACTGCGGCCGAATCGATAATGAGGGTCTCCCAGCGGTGATCCGTGATCGACCAATAGCGGGTGCCGCGCCACGCCGACAAGGCACCGAATCGTGCGAGGAGATCATCGGCTTGTCCCGCGAACTCGAAGCTGGCCGCGATCGCCGTGAGCAGCGTGAAATGTTGCGATGCCCACGCCACGCAGGCGGGTGGTTTCCAGTCCATCGACAGGTCGCCCGCCCGCCAGTTGCGCACATTCGGCGGATTCCCGAAGGTCGGATAGGTCGCCGATGCTCCGGCCTCGCAAGGCGGCAAGGGACCGCCGTCAGCGAGGGCCGATGTCGGCCAGAGCAGGAGGGATGCTATGAACCACGCAGTTACCGCACTCGACACGAGTTCCGTGGTTTTCTTCAAATGAGTTCCGCCAGGCTGGTTACGTCTTTCAAAGGTCTCCGTCGCGCTGGCGGATCAATTCGTCGATCACCTCGCGATGCAGCCGAAAGGGCCGCCAACGTGCCGGCTTCGTCCTTGCCCACGATCCGGCTGTACCCGGCGACATCTGCCGACAGGATTGCCGCGAGTTTGCGTTCGACAGGCGCGCTGCTCATGCGAAGTCATTCACAGCGCCCGCGGCGGATTTATTCCACATTTCCCAGATGTTGCAAGTTCGAGCAGCATGCAGTCGGGCCCCTGCTGGGGCCGCCACGCAAGTCCATGCTTCCTCGTTTCCGACGTCAGCGTCGGTGTCCAGCTTCCTACCGGATTGAAGGACCATTCCGAGTTCAGAATTGAACATACAGGGTCATTCCCAAGGTGTGATCTGGGGGGCCATCAGGACGAGCCAGAGGCGACACATGGCCCAATGGTGCGAACGCGCACGGGACACGACAGCCCGAAACGGGCGCCGCATCGACCTCGGCGCAATGCTCCTCGCCGGGTTCCTCGTGGCGCTCGCAATGTCGTGTCCCCAGGCCGATGCCGCGCAGGCCCTGCCGCAGACTCTCGATTTCGATATCGCGCGTGCGGGCGATCTGGTCGGTCACCACCGCGTCACGTTCCGTCAGGATGGGGACAGGCTCCTCGTTCATAGCGAACTCAAGATCGAAGTCAAGGCTCTCTTCCTCACCGTCTATCGCTACCAGCAGACGCGCGACGAGGTCTGGCGGAACGGCAAGCTCATTGCGCTTGCCAGCACGGCCGACGACGACGGCACCCCGTGCGACATCAAGGGCGCGGCCGGGCCGGACGGGATCAGGGTGACCTCGGGCAAGGACAGCTGGACCCTGCCCGCCGACAGCGTGCCGGCGAGCTTCTGGAACATGTCGATGGTGACCGCGAAGGGTCCGCTGGTGGACTCGCTGAGCGGCAGGATCGTCGCCCAAAGGGTCGTTAACCTGGGGCAGGAGACGGTGAGCGCGGGCGGCAGGGACATTACCGCAACCCACTACAGGCTCGAAGCAAAGCGCCCCCGCGACGTGTGGTACGACCAAAGCGGGCGCTGGGTAAAGATGCGCATGACCGGCCGCGATGGCTCGGCCGCCGATTGGGTGCTGAAGTAGCGACCAGCATCGCCGTACCGGGACACACCGCTGGATCACGTCCTCGCCACCATTCATCTCACAGTGCGATGATCTGGACGCGATGACTATCAAGTCGTCCTAAGCGTGCACGAAGATGGGCACGGGGCTCGGATCCCGGCCTTCGGGAAAGGCGACGACGCGCTCGCCGATGCGCTGGAACGTGAGGTCGAGCATTGCGTCTCCGACGGTCAAGCGACGGATTGTCAGCTGATCGATCCCGATCGGCAGCCGCGGCCGGTCGACATGAATCTCGCCGCGCCATGCGTTTACGCTCAAGCCAAGACAGGCTTGCAGCATCATGAAGACCGCGCCTGACGACCAGGCCTGGGGCAGGCAGGCGACCGGGTAGGCGACCGGTGCCTCTCCGGCGGTTCGGCTGAAGCCGCAGAAGAGCTCGGGAAGCCGCATCTCGAACTTGACCGC
>JBKOWC010000063.1:0-19363 GCA_046724215.1 Pseudomonadota bacterium
AAGAAGAGGTCGATGACGAGGGTGAGTGCCGAGCTCGTGAGGAAGTTGCGGATGTTCTCGAGTTCACGCACCCGCGCCACGGAATCGCCGACGCGCCGCGCCTGGAAGTAGGCCATCGGCAGGGCCAGCAGATGGTGGAACAGGCGCGCGCCGAGCTCGACGTCGATGCGGTTGGTGGTGTGGGCGAAGAGATAGGTCCTGAGAATGCCGAGGACGGTCTCGAACGCCGAGATCGCCAGCAGGCCGATGACCAGCACGTCGAGGGTGCTGAGGGCGCGATGCACCAGCACCTTGTCGATGACGACCTGGAAGAAGAGCGGCGAGACGAGGGCGAAGACCTGCAGGAAGAACGACGCAATCAGCACCTCGCCGAGGAGGCGGCGGTATTTGTGCACCGCGCCCAGGAACCAGGTGATGTCGAAGCGGCGGCCGCTGTCTGACAGTCCGGCCCGTCGCGTCATCAGGACGAGCGCTCCGTCCCACAGCGCGAGAAAATCGTCCCGCGCCATCAGGAGGGGCCGGGCGGCGGGCGACTGGACCAGGACCTTGTCCTCGCCCGCCTTGGCGAGCACCAGGAACCGGCCATCCCGCAGGCTCGCGATGGCGGGCAGGGGCGTCTTCGCCAGCCGCGACCAGGCGGTTCGGCACGCCCGCGCCCTGAGCCCGAGATCCTTGGCGCAGCGGAGCATCTCCGCTGCGCCGATCGTGGCTGTTCCCAGCCGGTGCCGGATCTGCTCCCGATCGGCTGCCACACCGTGAAAGTGCAGCAGCGTCACGAGGGCTTCGAGCCCCGGATCGGCCAGTGTGGCGCCGTCGGTCTCAGGGCTCACGGGCCGCTCCGGGGCAGGAAGTTCAGACATGCGCGTGCGCCAGCGTCGGCTGCTGGTTCGCCGCGGCCTCGACGATCGGCATCTCGCCCAGACCGTCGCCCGCCGTGGCGAAGCTCGACGCCATCAACTGCGTCAGCAGGGCGACGCCGGCCTGCGAGACACCGGTTGCCGCCAGGCTGCCGGCGCCGAGACTGGTCGGGCCGCCGACCGTGAGGCTCTGCAGCACGATGTTGTCGCCGGGTCCGCCGTCGAGAACATTCTGTCCCCCGCCGCCGATCAGCACGTCGTCGCCGTTGCCGCCCTGCAGCGAGTCGTTGCCGGCGCTGCCGATCAGCACGTCGTCGCCGTCGCCGCCGTCGGCCGAGAGCTGCATCGCCGTCCCCAGCCCCGACGCCTCGATCACGTCGTCGCCGCCGAGGCCATTGATGACGATGCGATCGGTCGGGTCGAAGTTGGAGATCGTGATGTCGGCGCCGAGGCCCGACACCGTGACGACGCCGTTGTTGTTGGTCACCGAGATCACGTCGTCGCCGCTGGTGCCATTGATGACGATCGTGTCGGGCTGGCCGTCGGGGGTCGTGCCGCCGGCAGGCGCGCCGAGATTGACCGCGACCTGCGTCACGTCGGTGCCGGTCAGGTCGTTGACCGTGATCGTGTCGCTGCCACCCGACGCATTGACCTCGAGATGCTCGACGCCGTTCACGTCCATGGCGACGGCGCCGACGTCGCGCGTCAGCAACACCCGGCCGCCGTTGGCCGAGATGTCGATCTTCTCGTTGACGTTGGCGCCGTTGAAGCGGAGCGTGTCGACCCCGCCCTGGCCTTCGACGATATCGCTGGCATCGCCCGGATTCCAGACGAAGAGGTCGTTGCCGTCGCCGAGGAACGCCGCGTCGTTGCCGGTGCCGCCCACGACCGTGTCGTCGCCGGCGCTGCCGGTGACGGTGTCGTTGCCGGCGCCGCCGTTGATCGTGAGGCTGACCGAACCGGCCGCGAGGCCTGAGGCGTCGATCCTGTCGTTGCCGGCGAGGCCGTTGACGACGAGCGAGTCGCCGGTGCCGTCGCTGTTCGTGATCGTCACCTGCGCGGCGAGCCCGTTCACCGTCACCGCGCCGGCGTTGCCCGCGATCGTGATGGCGTCGTCGCCAGCCGTAGCATTGACGTTCACCAAGTCGGGCGCGCCGTCGCCGCCGGGGATGCCGGGCTGGCCGGCGAGATCGAGCGCCACCTGCGTCACGCCGGTGCCGGTCAGGTCGTTGACCGTGATGGTGTCGGCGCCACCCTTGGCGGTGAAGTTGATGCGCTCGACGCCGTTGAGGTCCATGGTGATGTTGGCGACGTCGCGCGTGAACCTGGCTCGCGTGCCATTGGCCGAGATGTCGATCTTTTCGTTGATGTTGGCGCCGTTGAACTGCATCGTGTCGAAGCCGTCCTGGCCCTCGACCACGTCGCTGCCGTCACCTGGGTTCCAGACGAACGTGTCGTCGCCCGCGCCGAGCAACGCCACGTCGTCGCCACGCGCGCCGACGACGAGATCGTTCCCATCGCCGCCGGTCAGCTGGTCGTTCCCGTCGCCGCCGGTGATCGTGTCGTTGCCGGCGCCGCCGTCGATCTTGAGCTGAATGAGGCCGGCGAGGCCGTTGGTCGCGCTGATGACGTCATCGCCGCCGAGTCCATTGACGACGAGCAGGTCATTGGCGGCTTCGGCGCCGTCGATCGTCACCTGTGCGTGCAACCCGCCGACCACGACCGAGGCGCCGCTCGTCGTGATGGTGATCTGATCGCTGGCTGCCGCGCCGTTGACGGTCACGGTGTCTGCCGCCCCGTCGCCGAGGCCGCTGCCGGGCGTCGCCGCGAGGTCGATGCCGACCTGGGTGACGTCGGTGCCGGTCAGATCGTTGACCGTGATGTTGTCGACGCCGCCCCGGGCCGTGAAGTCGATGCGCTCGACGCCGTTGAGGTCCATGGTGATGTTGGCCACGTCGCGCGTGAACCTGGCCCGCGTGCCATTGGCCGAAATGTCGATCTTCTCGTTGACGTTGGCGCCATTGAACAGGAGCGTGTCGGTGCCGCCCTGGCCTTCGACCACGTCGTTGCCGTCGCCCGGATTCCAGACGAACGTGTCGTCGCCGGCGCCGAGTTGCGCCGCGTCGTTGCCGCGGCCGCCGACGACGAGGTCGTTGCCGTCGCCGCCCAGCAGGCGGTCGTTGCCGTCGCCGCCGGTGATCGTGTCGTTGCCGGCGCCGCCGTCGAGCGCGAGCTGAATGAGCGGGGCGAGGCCGTTCCCGGCGGTGATGACGTCGTCGCCGCCATTGGCGTTGACGACGAGATTCTCGGTGGTGCCGATGTCGAGGAAGAACGGCGCCGGCGTGACCCGATCGAACCGCACGCGCGTGCCGTTGGCCGTGATCGTGAAGGTCTCGGCCCCGTTGCCGCCATTGACCTCGGCGGTGTCGTTGCCGGCGCCGCCCTCGAAGAGGTCGCTGTCGTCGCCCGGATTCCAGATCATGCGGTCGTCGCCGCCCTGGCCGAAGACCTGGTCGTCGCCGTCGCCGCCGGTGAGCACGTCGTTGCCGTCGCCGCCGAGGAGCGTGTCGTTGCCGCCCTTGCCGAGGAGGGCGTCGTTGCCGCTCTGGCCGGCGAGCAGGTCGCCGCCCGAGCCGCCGGTCAGGGTGTCGTTGCCGGCGCCGCCGAAGAGCGCGGCCGCGGGCAGCGCGCCGTTGGCTTCGTCGAGCGCGATCCTGTCGTTGCCGCCCTGCCCGAAGATCTGGATCTGGCCCGTGTTGGCGACGGTCGGCGTGCCGCCCAGGACGGGAACGGCGCCGCCGTTGACGAGGATCTGGCCGGCCGCGTTGCGGCTGGTCGTGATCGTGTTGCCGAGCTGGTCGCCGAAGATCGACAACAGAGCGGCGCCTGGAGAAAAGGAGGCCGTGATAGCCATGGGTTCGTTGGTCCTCTCGAAAAGTTGGCCGGCGCGGGACGCGCCTTGGCCTTAATTGCAAACGATCACAAAAAACTGCAAGTAGTTACAAAAAACACCTCGATATTGGAATCGCCGACACGTTCCGGAGGGAAAGCAGTTACCTGGAACCGACTTGGGGAAGGGTAACGGGCCGACACGGGCCTGATCGTGGCCTGCCGTCGCTGCTGAGGACGGCAGGGAGGCGCGTGACCGCGCGCCGCGGCGTTACACCGCCAGCGGGGGTGCCTGAGGGCCGGCTGTCCGGCGACGGCCGCCGTCAGTCCGCGTCCAGTCGGCCGGCGGGGCGTGCCAGGCGTGCGGCGTGCGGCCGCCCTCGCTGAGCCAGGGCGCGTCGATGGTGCGTTGCCGGCACGGCCCGCGCGCCTCGCCGTTGCCGCCGCGCGGGGTCGAGCTGTCCGGCGATGGGCCGCCGTCAGCGGATCATGCGCGGTCGCGGCAGCCGGTCGGCGGCGTCGAAGTGCGATTTCGAGGTCAGATACGGTTCACCGTGGGGGCAGACTGTCGGAGGCGCGCGCCATCACCATTTCTCCGCAAACGGCCGGATGACGAGGTCGAAGGTCCAGGCGGATGGATGCTGGTGGGCGATGTGGAAGACCTCCTCGGCGATCGCATCCGGCTCGACGAACCAGTCGGCGCGCGTGCGCGACCAGTCGGCCGGCGGGGCGTGCCAGGCGGGCGGCGTGCGGCCGCCCTCGCTGAGCCAGGGCGCGTCGATGGCGCCGTCGATGGTGACGTAGCCGACGTGAACGCGCTTGGGGCCGAGGTCGCGCGCCAGGGATTCCGCCAGGATCCGCTGGGCCGCCTTGGTCGGCGCAAACAAGGCGTAGTTCGGCACGCCGCGGAGCGAGGAGGTGTTGCCCGTGACGACGATCGCACCCGCGCCGGCCGCGATCATGTCAGGTGCCAGGGCGCGCGCGAGATGGAGAAGCGCAGTCGTGTTGACGCGAAAGTTCCGCTCCAGCTCCGCCGGGTCTCCCGCGAGAAACGTCGCGAACGTCGCCGAGACCGCGTTGTGCACCAGCGCCGCCGGTTTGCCGAGATCGGCGCGCACCGCATCGATCGTGACGGCGAGGGCCGCGAGATCGCCGACGTCGCAGACATAAGCCTTGCTGCCGGCGATTTCCTTTTCCAGACGACTCAAGCGGTTGCGGTTGCGGGCCAGCATGGCCACGCGATAGCCATCCCGAGCGAAGCGGCGCGCGACCGCCGCCCCGGTGGCGCCGCCGACGCCGGTCACCAAACAGACTTTGCTCGTCATGACACTGCTCCGGTCAGGATATCGAGGGACGCGTGCGTGCGAAGGCGGCGTCGTCTGCCAATGCTGCCGCGACGGACGCGAGCGCCGGCGCGATCCGCGCGCTCTCGAGATCGGGATACCACCGTGCCAGGTATTCGTAGGTGACGACGGCGCTGATGGTCGCGATGTCGAGGGGTGTGACACCGATCGGCCCCTTCGGGCCGGAAGCGGTATCCAGCGCCGCCAAGCCGCCGGTCACCTGCAGGCGATAGCGCTCGAGCAGGTCCGCCTGGGCCGCGCCGGGGGGACGCTGCTGCTCGAAATAGCGCGCGGTGATTTGCTCGCACACCGTCGTTGAAATCGCCGATAGCCGCAGCGCCGTGCGACGCGGCAATCCGCGCGGCGGTATGAGGGCGCGCTCCGGCCCCGCCATCTCGTTTACATGATCGAGGATGGCGGCGCTGTCGACGAGACGTTCGCCATCGTCAAGCACCAGCACCGGTACCTTGCCGACCGGATTGAATTCGCGCGCGCGAGCCGGATTGGCGTAGCCGTTGAGGTCCTCGTGCTCGTACGGAATGGCGCGCGACACCAGGGCGGCGGCCACGCGCCGGGCGTAGGGGGAGACATAGGTCCCGATGAGCTTCATGCGAATGCCTCCTATTGCATGCATATGCAAGTTGATCGGACCACCCATCAGATGAATCAATCCATGTTATGCGGCAAAAATTGGACATCCGCAGTCGGAGAGGGCTTGAAATATTATTGCATATGCTTCTAAATGTATCTGTCGGAGGGGTATGCGTGTCGGACGCGGCAGCACTGGCGGATTTGATGGCCTGCAACTGCTCCGCGCTGCGGAAGGCGGCCCGTCGCGTGAGCCTCCTCTACGACCGCCACCTGGTCCGCAGCGGCCTGACCATCGGCCAATATGCCATCCTCGCCGAGATCGGGCGCTGCCCCGAAAGCGAGCCACCCACCTTGACCGCCCTTGCACAAGGTTTGGTCATGGACCGCGCGGCGCTGAGCCATACGCTGAAACCCCTGGAGCGCGACGGTCTGGTCCGCATCGAGCGTGACCCGCGCGATCGGCGGGTGCGGCTCGTCACCCTGACCGCGCGGGGCCGTAAGCGCGCCGCCGTCGGACGCTCGTGCTGGGTCGAGGCGCAAGCGCACTTCTCGGGGGCGTTCGGCGAGGATCAGGCCATCGCCCTGCGAGCGCTCTTGCGGCTGGTTACGGATACTGATTTCGGCGAGATGCGGGATTCGCAAACATCAACCGAATGAACACGTGGACTTACTCTGACCCTGATCGGACCGCAAGGCAGCAGAATCGGCGGCGCTCATGATTACGACGTCGATGGTCGGCGATGCGCAGGCGCCTCTGCGATTGGCGTCTATCGAATGCCGAAGCCGAGCGGGAGGACAGCAACAGCGTCCCGTCCCGCACTTGAACCTGCTCCGCGGACGGCATGGCCCGCGACGGCCGCCGTCAGCGGATCATGCGCGGGCGGGTCGGGATCGGGGCGACGTTGCTGGGCGCCTGATCGCGGCGCGGCTGGGCGATGGGCCCGAGGGAATCGAGGAAGCGCGAATCGAAGTTGGCGCGGTCGTAGACCGGGAAGTCGACGGGCCGGTCGCGGAAGCTCTTCAGCATCTGGCCGAGCCCGCGGATGCCGTTCTGGCGCTGGCGCCGCACCTGCTCGAGATCGATCTCGATGGGGATGAACTGCTCGAGCACGTCGGCGCGATACATCACGCGGCCCGCCGGATCGAACACCGCCGAATGGCCGTTGCCGCCGGCGACGAGGCCGTTGATGTCGAAGACGTAGCACTGGAACATCGCCGCGGTGGCGTGCGCAACCGCGAGGTCGATGTCGCGGTCGATGGTATGGGTCAGCACCGGGTGCAGCAGCACCTCGGCCCCCATGGCGGTCAGCGTGCGCGCCACCTCCGGGAACCAGATGTCGTAGCAGTTGAGGACGCCGAACTTGCCGACCTCGGGCACGTCGAAGGTGAGGAATTCCGTCCCCGGCGCGACACCCTGTTCGAGCGGCACGAACGGGAACATCTTGCGGTAGCGCCCGACGATCTTGCCCTCGGGATCGATGACCGAGGTGGTGTTGTAGATGGCGCCTTCGCGCCGTTCGTACATCGAGCCGTTGATGAGCCACACGCGGTGGCGCGCCGCCATCTCCTGGAACGCCTCCTCGGCCGCGCCGGGCAGCGGCTGCGCGTGCTGCAGCAGCGGGCCGTGGCAGGCCAGCTCGCTGAACAGCACCATCTGCACCCAGGGATAAAGGTGCATCAGAAGGTCGAGGCGGTGGCGCATCGCCTCGATGTTGCTCTGGGTCGAGACGTGCATCTGCACGCCGGCAATGGCGAATGGAGTCATGGCGCTCCTTTCAGCAGCAGTTGCGCGCCCGCCTCGGCGCGAATCGGTGGCATCTTACACGCCGGGTCGGGTTGCAACAGCCCCCGCCGGCAAGGCGGGGCGGACTATCCGGCCCCATGGTGAACGAATTCTTAAGGGGTCGGCGGCATCCGGCCACGCCGCCGGGGCGGCCGTCAACGGCCCCCAGCATATGGGGCCCGGTAGCGGACGTTTGAAGGTGGGGCAGAAAACGGACAAAGGCTCCAGGGGGAGTGGAGCCTTTGTCACACGAGGGAGTTGAACGAGTGCCGGCCGTCGGTTTGCCGGTCTTGCAGCCGGTTTCCTCGTTCCTCCTGGCCACCGCTTGCGACTCGGGGGAGGTCGCGGGGCCAAGAGATGCTAGCCGAACTTCGTCGACACCCACCTTTCTTGTTCTTGTTGCGCCGATTATAGCGCAATCGGCCGCGACGGGATGGCGTCGCCCGTCGCCGACCGATACACCCGGATGTGATTAGGGATAAATTTGCCGAGTATTTTGCGCGAACCCGCCGAATACACGGGTTTCGTTTACCATGTGCCGGCAGGCGGAAATGATCAGCCGTTCAGCTGGCGTTTGTACTGGCCGACGAAGTCGAAATCCACGAGCTTCACATAGGCGTCGATCAGGCGCTGGGTGACCGGGCCGAGGATCGCGTCGACGGCGACGTGGCGCCCGTTCACGCTCCGCACCGGGCAGATGCAGAGCGAGGTCGAGGTGAGGAAGGCCTCGTCGGCCGTGTAGGCGTCGTAAAGGTCGATGTCCGCCTCGGCGCAAGGAATGTTCAGCGCCTGCGCCAGTTCGATGACCGTGGCGCGACTCACCCCCGGCAGCACGTAGCGCGCCTTCGGCGTCAGCAACTGCCCGTCGCGCACGACGAAGATGTTGCTGCCGGTGCCCTCGGCCAGGTTGCCGTTGGCATCGAGCAGCACCGACCAGGCCTCGGGATCGGCAGCCTTGGCTTCGAGGTCGCCCATGATGAGGTTGAGATAATTGTGCGTCTTGGCCCGCGGCGAGACCATGTCGGGCGATGCCCGCCGCACCGACGGAATGATGACGTCGATGCCGTCGCGATAGAGCCGCGCCCGCTGCTTGAGCGGCAGCGGCTGGCACTCGACGATCACGGTCGGACCGGATTTCGATTTCACCGCGCGGTCATCGGAATTGAGGCCGCGCGAGACGCGCTGGCTCACCCAGTAGTCCTCGTCCTTGTCGATGAGGTGCAGGTTGCGCGCCACCACCTCCTCGGTGACGGTCGTCAGCTCGCCGGGCGATATCTGCGGATCGATCTGCAGGTAGCGCAGCGACCTGTAGAGCCGGTCGATATGCTCCTGCAGCCGGAAGATCCTGTGCTTGAAGGTGCGCGCCGTGTCGAACGCCGCGTCGCCGGCCATGAAGCCGCGGTCGCGGAAGGGGATGAGCACGTCGCTCTCCGGAACGATCTTGCCGTTGAAATACGCCACCCGCTCGTTCGCCAACGCCGTCATGAGCCACTCCTCGGAACTAACAAGGCGGCGATCATAGGGGCGGCATAGAGGGCGGGCAACCCGGCCGGCTGATCAGGGACCGCGCGTTCTCAGCTAGCTGACTCCGACATAGTGCCGCATTGGGTCGCTTGGAATGCTTCGCGTAGCCAGCGCCCCCGGTCCCATACCCATACTTGCGTAAATCGGATCGCGGAATCCTTCTGATCGGAAGCGCTCAGAGCCCCGGGGCCGCGGATTTCGTTTATGCCTGTGACAATCGCTACGTCACCCACCATGCGCTTCCGAACGTCACGAAAGCTTACGCGGGTAGCGCGGCCCGCTCGCCGCCGCGCATACTCTAGCCAACCTGATCGATCGTGAAACGCGCCAAACACGTCACTGTGGGTGTAAGTTGGCGACAGCAGCGATTCCAGGGTGGCCGTATCGCCACTGGCCCATGCCTCGCCAAAGCGGTGCACAGCGGTGTCCAAGTCGGCCAAACGATCATCGTTGTCCGCCATACAACCCTCCATGCTAGCTGCTATGATACTCCCGCGCGACGTCGAGCGAGCCGTGGTTGTCGAGCGTCTGAAACGCGCGCACGAGGCCGTCGAAGCTCGAGAACGTGCAGATGCTGGATTCGTCCGCCCCGTTCGCTTCGGCGTCGTAATCGGAAAGGGAACCGCCCTCTTCTTCAGCCGCGTCTCTGAGATCGTCGCAATAGCGGCTTTCATCGTATTCCAGCACCGCCCCGTCCTTGATCTGAATGAGAGAATAATCCTGTTGGGCATCCATGACGACATAGTAACCCTCGCCGACGGCGCGCATCAGTAGAGTCTGGAGCACCGGGTTGCCGTCGCCGTTGTACGTGATCAGTTTCGTGACGGTGAGCTCGCGTGTGATGACGGCTTTCTCCTCCTTCTGGTCGGTGCCGAGATAGGTGTAGGTGCCCTCGGGAATCGGAGCGACACTGTCGAAGACGGTGATCAACGGCGCATCGCTCTTGAAGCAGCCGGACAATGCGGCCGCCCACGAGAGAGCGAAGCCGGCGCGAATGATCGGCGACATGGCTATTCCCCTGGCACCCGGCGCCATCATCGGACCTGGCCTTTGAGGCGTCAATTCGCGTCACCGATCGCGGCTTGTGATAGACTTCGAGCGGGGCGTCCACCGAAAGCATTCACGCCGCATGGCCGAAGACCGCGTGCAACGTCGACTCGCTGCCATTCTCGCCGCCGACGTCGTCGGCTACAGCCGGCTCATGGAGCAGGACGAGGCGGGAACGCTGGCGGGCCTCAAGTCGCTCCGCCAGCGGGTTCTGGACCCGCTGGTTTCCGAGCATCACGGCCGCGTCGTCAAGGTCATGGGCGACGGCGTGCTCGTCGAGTTCGCGAGTGCCGTCGATGCGGTCACCTGCGCCAACGAGTTGCAGAAGCGCATGAAGGCGGCGAGCGGCGATATGCCGGCGAACCGTCGTGCCATGGTCCTGCGGGTCGGCATCAATCTGGGTGACGTGGTCGTGGACGGCGACGACCTCTATGGCGATGGAGTCAACATTGCCGCCCGGCTGGAGGAAATGGCGGAACCCGGCACCGTCTATGTGTCCCAGACGGTACGTGACCATGTCAGGAACAAGGTCGAGCTGACGTTCGAGGACCTCGGGGAGCGGACTGTCAAGAACATCGTGGAGCCGGTGCGGGTCTATCGGGCTGTAGGCGGTGGGACGGCGGCAACCGCCGTGCCCCGCGATCTTCCGCTCCCCGCGAAGCCGTCGATCGCCGTGTTGCCGTTCGACAACATGAGCGGCGATCCCGAGCAGCAGTACTTCAGCGACGGCATCACCGACGACATCATCGCCGACCTGTCGAAGCTGTCGGGGCTGTTCGTCATCGCCCGCAACTCGTCCTTCACCTACCGGGGCAAGGCCGTGCGGGTGCAGGAGGTGAGCCGCGAGCTCGGCGTCCGCTATGTGCTGGAAGGCAGCGTCCGCAAGGCGGGCAACCGCGTGCGGATCGTCGCCCAGCTCATCGACGGCGCGACCGCCGGGCACCTGTGGTCCGAACGCTACGACCGCGACCTGACCGACATCTTCGCCGTGCAGGACGAAGTGACGCGGGAGATCGTCTCGGCCCTGGCGGTGAAGCTGACGCAGGGCGAGCAGCGGCGCATGGCGCACAGGGGCACCGACAATCTTGAGGCCTACGACTACTACCTCCGCGGCCGACAGCTGCAATTGGAGCGCAGCAGGGAGGCCAATGCGGAAGCGCGCTCGTTGCTGGAGCGTGCGATCGACCTCGACCCTGGGTTTGCGCGCGCCTATGCGGTACTGGCTAGCGTGCATTCGCTGGACTATGCCAATCGCTGGCGCGATCCGACGGAGGAGTCCGGCAAGCGGGCGCACGAATTGGCGCAACAAGCGGTGGCGCTCGACGATGATGATCCCTATGCACATGTGGTGCTTGGGCTGACCTGCTCCGCCCTAAGACAGCATGACCGCGCGGTGGCCGAAGCGCGAAGAGCGCTCGCCCTCGACCCCAACTTCGCCTGGGCGTACAGCCTCCTGGGGCAGGCCATGTACTACGCTGGGCGTCCGCAGGATGCGATCGAGCCGCTGCAGACCGCGATTCGGCTCGATCCGAACGACCAGGATCCGTTCCTTCATCATCTTGCGCTGGCCTACTTCGGTGTCGGGCGATACGAAGAAGCCGCGGCGAATCTAAAACGCCGCATCATCCGAAAACCCGATACGGACATGTCGCGCGTTCTGCTCGCCGCCTGCTACGGCCATCTCGGCCGAGCGGAAGAGGCACAGGCTCTGTGGCGGGAGGTTATGCGCATCAATCCCGACTATTCGCTGGAGCACCGGCGTCGGATCTACAAGGATCCGGCGGATTTCGAGCGGATCGTCGAAGGGCTGCGCAAGGCGGGGCTGCCGCCGTGAGCGCGACGCGCCGCCTCGCCGCCATCCTCGCCGCCGACGTCGTCGGCTACAGCCGGTTGATGCAACTGGACGATGCCGGCACGCTCGCCGCGCTCAAGGCCCGGCGCAAGGAGATCCTGCAGCCGCTTGTCAGCAAGCATCGGGGCCGCATCGTCAAGGTCATGGGCGACGGCGTCCTCGTCGATTTCGCCAGCGCCGTGAATGCCGTCGAATGCTCCGTCGAGCTCCAGACAGCCATGCGAGCTGCCAACGCGGATGTGCCGCCCGACCGCCAGATCGTGCTGCGCATCGGTCTCGACCTCGGCGACGTGCTGGTCGAGGGCAGCGACCTCTACGGCGATGGCGTCAACGTCGCGTCGCGGCTCGAGGCCCTGGCGGATCCAGGCGGCATCTTCGCGTCGCATGCGCTCTTCAGCCACGTCCGCGGCAAGGTGCCGTTCGGCTTCGAGGATCTCGGCGAACGCAGCCTGCGGAACATGGCGGAGCCGGTGCGGGTGTATCGGGTGGCCGGCCATGCCGCCGAGGGGATCGCCGCGGGGAAGACCGGCGCGCCAGGAACGGTCGCGATCGCCGTGCTGCCCTTCGTCAACATGAGCGGCGATCCCGAACAGGAGTATTTCAGCGACGGCATTACCGAGGACATCATCACCGATCTGTCTAAGGTCTCGACACTGAACATCGTTTCCCGCAACACGGCGTTCACGTTCAAGGGCAAGGCCGTCGACATCGCGCAGGTGGCGCAGCGGCTGAAGGTCGGGCATGTCGTGGAAGGAAGCGTGCGCAAGGCGGGCAGCCGCGTACGCATCACGGCGCAGCTGATCGACGCCGTCAATGACACCCATATCTGGGGCGAGCGCTATGACCGCGACCTTAATGACATCTTCGCGCTCCAGGACGAGATCGCGCAGACCATCGTCACGGCGCTGAAGGTCAGGCTGCTGCCGGCCGAGAAGAAGGCCATCGAGAACCGCTCGACACGCAATCCCGAAGCTTACGAAATGTATCTGCAGGGCTGGTATAGTTACGAGCACCACAGCGCGAAAAACCTGCAGATGGCCATCCGCTTCGCGGGGCGCGCGCTCGAAATCGATCCGCGCTACGCGCGCGCGTGGGCGTTGATCGCTAAATGTCAGGCGTCCCTGCGGCTGCGGGGTGACGTTCAAGAATCGGGCCTATCGGCGGCCGACAGGGCGCTCGAGCTTGACCCGACCTTGGCCGAGGCGCACGTCGCCAGAGGGCGCGTCTTACGGGACCTCGGCCGTTACCCGGAGGCCGTCGCGGAGTTCGAAACGGCGCTTCGCCTGGACCCAGACTCAAGCGAAGCAAGGTTCAACTTTGGCCTGACCTGCAAACAGTTTGGCGACTATCACGCGGCCGTGGAGCATCTTGAGCGCGCAGCGCGGCTGGATGAGGAAGACTATGGGATCTGGGGCAATCTGGCGCAGGTCTACCAGGCGCTAGGGCGTGACGACGAAGGCAAGTACGCGGCCCGTCGCGCATTGACATGCATCGAAAAAGAAGTCGCGCTGCACCCGGACAACGCGCTCGCGATGGTGTTCGGCATCGGCAGTCTGATTCACCTGGGCGACAACGAGCGGGCCAAGGAGTGGATTTCGCGCACGTTCATTATCGAACCCGACGATGCCATGGTTCATTTCAACCTCGCTTGCGACTTTGCGCTGATGCATGAACTCGACCGTGCTCTCCAGGTCTTGGAATCGTGCGCCGGCAAGATGTCCGCCACGGTCATTGTCAACTGGCTCAAGCACGACAGCGATCTGGCACCGCTGCACGGCCATCCGCGCTACCAGGCGCTGATCGCACGCGAAGAAGCCAGAACCGCTGCGGCTCTCGCCGGCCAAGCGGATAAGGCTGGCTGACTTCCATGGCCGAAGACCGCGCACAGCGCCGCCTCGCTGCCATCCTGGCGGCCGACGTCGTCGGTTACAGCCGCCTCATGGAGGAGGACGAGGCGGCGACGCTGGCCGCGTTGGCCGACCGGCGCAAAACCGTCTTCGAACCGCTGCTCGCAAAGCACCGCGGTCGCATCGTCCGGCTCATGGGAGACGGCACGTTGGCCGAGTTCGCGAGTGCCGTCGACGCTGTGCAATGTGCGGTCGATATCCAGCGGGCCATGATGGAGGCAAATGCGACGCTAGCGGATGAACGCGCGATCGTCCTGCGTGTCGGCGTGAATCTCGGTGATGTCGTCGTCGAAGACGGCGATCTCTACGGCGACGGCGTGAACATCGCTGCGCGGCTGGAGGCGATGGCCGATCCCGGCGGGATCTGCCTGTCCGCGGCTATCCACCAGCAGGTGGAGCGGCTACTCCCGTTCGAGTTCCGGGACATGGGCGACCAGGCCCTGAAGAACATTGCGCGGCCGGTGCGCGCCTACAGCATCGTGCACGACCATGAGCGTTCCGACCTCCCTCGGTCGTCGACGCGCCGCCCGGCAGTCTCGGCTGCAAATAGGCCGTCGATCGCCGTGCTGCCGTTCGCCAATATGAGCGGCGACCCGGAGCAGGAATATTTCAGCGACGGCATCACCGAGGACATCATCACGGACTTGTCCAAGGTCTCCATGCTCAACGTGCTGTCGCGCAATACGACCTTCACGTTCAAGGGCAAGGCCGTCGACATCGGCCAGGTCGCGCAGCGGCTGAAGGTCGGCTACGTCGTCGAAGGCAGCGTGCGCAAGGCCGGCGGGCGCGTGCGCATCACGGCGCAGCTCATCGACGCCGCCAAGGACTCCCACATCTGGGGCGAACGCTATGACCGCGAACTCAACGACATCTTCGCGGTGCAGGACGAGATCGCGCAGGCGATCGTCGCGGCGCTCAAGGTCAGGCTGCTGCCGGCCGAGAAGAAGGCGATCGAGAGCCGTTCCACCCACGACTCGAAGGCATACCAGCTCTATCTCCTGGGCCGTTTCTATCGGATCCAGCATGGCGCGCGGAATCTAGAGATTGCGGTGCGATTCTGCCGGCAAGCGCTGGAGATCGACCCCGAGTACGCGCGCGCGTGGGCGCTGGTGGCCGTGTGTCAGGCATTCCTCCACATCAGGGGTCGGTCGGAGGAGTCGGGCTTGTCGGCGGCCGAGAGGGCTCTCGCGCTCGATCCAACCCTGGCCGACGCCCATGCCGCCAGGGGGCGCGTGCTAGCCGACCAGGAGCGCTACGATGAGGCGCTGGCAGCGCACGAGGAGTCACTGCGCCTGGAGCCGGACTCGTTCGAGGTGCGGCACAATTTTGCCCTGACGTGTTTCTTCCTCGGCCGCTACCAGGAGACGGTCGAGCATTTCGAGCGCGCTGCCGAACTTCTCGACACCGACTATTCCGCCCTGTTCTTCGCGGCTGACGCTCTTAGGTTTCTAAGCCGTCACGAGGAATTCATCGCGACCCAACGCCGCGCCTTGCAGCGCATTGAAAAAGAGATCGCGCTGCGGCCCGACAACGCGCGAGCCATGGTGTTCGGTGCGACCATCCTGGTCGATCTGGGAGAGCAAGAGCGGGCCAGGGAATGGGCCTCGCGGGCCCTGACCATCGATCCGGACGACGCTGTGGATCTGCAGAATCTCGCCTGCGCCTTCGCGCACATGGGCGAACCGGATCATGCCCTCGAACTCCTGGACGCCTCCCTTCGCAAGGGGTCGCCCAAAAATCTCCATTGGATCAAGCGAGATCCCGACTTGAAGCCGCTGCACGGCCATCCCCGATACCAGGCCCTGATCGGGCGCGAGGAGGCGAGAGCCGCCGCCGCGCGGGCTGCGCGAGCCGACGAGGTGGACTGAGTTCCGTCTGGCGCCGCCGTTCCGGCGGCCTCTGCGGCGGTTGGCGCGGATTTCCCCGAGACTGCTGTTTCCCGCGATTTGCCGAAATTATCGCGCGGTTCGCCGGCGTTATTGTTTCTTAATTCCCGTCTGCGATTAAGTCATCCCATAGTCGATCGGAAGAAATCTTCCGATTTGAAGAATTGATTTCAGAAGGTAATCATGATCACGGTGCCCTTCGCGGACACGACTCCGCAACGAATCATTTACGTCTCCACCGCCGGCAGCAGCACGGGAACCGGCTCGCAGAACGATCCGCTGGCGAGCATCCAGGCCGCCGTCAACATGGCGACCCCCGGCACGACCATCATGGTCGAGGCCGGCACCTATGTCGAAAACGTCAAGTTCAACGTGAGCGGCCTGCCCTATGCGCCGATCTGCCTGGTCTCCGCCGACGGGCCGGGCGCCGCCAAGATCCTGCCGGGCGCCGCCAGCGCCTCGGCGACCATCGAGGCCTTCGGCGAGGAGAACATCGTCATCAGCGGCTTCGACGTCAGCGGCGGCAACGTCCATGACAACGGCATCCAGTTCGGCATGTCCGGCATGAACATCAACGACCTGACGAAAAACATCGTCATCAAGGACAACATCGTCCATGACACGAAGAAGGACAGCATCAAGGTCTCGCAGGGCGACCACATCTATGTCGTCGACAACACGGTCTCGCACGCCGGCGACCAGGGCGTCGATTTCGTCGCCGTCACCAACGGGGTGATCGCCCGCAACGACATCTCCTACATCACGGGACCGGCGGCGGTGTTCGCCAAAGGCGGCTCGACCAACATCCTGATCGCCGAGAACAGGGTCACCCACGCGTCCGTCGACGGGATCGAGGTCGGCGGCTATTCCGGGGCGGGTTTCACCTATTTCCGGCCGGGCTACACCGGCTGGCAAGCCAAGAACGTCACCGTGATCGACAACATCGTCCAGGACGTCGGCAAACGCCCGCTCGACATCCTGGGCGCGCAGGACTGCCTGATCACGCACAACTTCTTCCAGTCGAACCCGAACTACTACTACGTCGTGACCATCGGGCCGGACAACCACACGCCGCCGCTGAACAGCAGCAATATCACGCTTTCGGACAACGTCTTCGACCGCAGCGCCCACTGGCTGCAGCTGCTGCCCGGCCAGGGCAACGGCCTGCAGCTCGCCGACAACCACTTCGACGGCGTCTGGCAGGGCGGCTCGGCCGGGCCGCACAGCGGCCCGCTCGACTACGACATGTCGTGGCTGCCGCAGGGCGAGACCATCAGCTGGACGGTGCCCGCCACCGTCAGCGGCACGACCGGCGACGACAGCCTGGCCGGCACCTGGCGCAGCGACACGATCTGCGGCAACGGCGGCGCCGACACGCTCGCCGGCGGCGCCGGCAACGATCTCTATCTGGCCGACGGCAGCGACCGCATGGTCGAGACCAAGAGCGGCGGCACCGACACCGTGCTGAGCTCGGTGGACTGCACGCTCGACAACAACGTCGAGAACCTGCGCCTCGCCGGCGCCGCCGACCTCCACGGCATCGGCAACAGCCTGCCGAACGTCATCGTCGGCAATATCGGCAACAACTACCTCGATGGCGGGTCCGCCAACGACCGGGTCGACGGCGGCGCCGGCAACGACACGGTCATGGGCGGCGCCGGCAACGACGTCCTGTCCGGCGGCGACGGCGATGACCGGCTCGACGGCGGTTCCGGCAACGACCGCCTGACCGGCGGCGCCGGCAGCGACACCTTCGTCTTCACCTCGCTCAAGGCAACCGACGTCATCACCGACTATCAGGCGGGCGTCGACCACATCGAGATCCAGGGCACCCCGACGCAGACCGCCGACCTCCACATCGCCGCGACGACCGGCGGCTCCCTGATCACCTGGAACCACGGCGCCTGCCACGTCGTCGTGACCGGCGTCGATCCGAGCCAGCTGCTGGCACCCGGCGGCATGTAGGCTCCTTCGGCCTTCGCGTGCGGACGGCCTTGCCTTCGAATGCCCCGCCGCCCGCCATCGCCGACAGTACTTGGGCCAGCTCGACATCGCATCCACGCACGGCACCGTCGCCATCGCGAAAGCAGAACGGCGGCTCCTGCAAATAAGCGAAGACGAGCCGGTCGCGCCAATCGAACGACCCCGCGATCACGGCGACTGCGACACGCTGAACGGCGTGGTCGCCAGCACCAGGTAGGCGTCGTCCTGCATCAGCCGCATCTCGTAGTCGCCGGCCTCGAGCGCCTTGCCGATGACGGAGTCGTCGAAGGTGGCCGTGCCCTCGATGGCGGCGCCGGTATAGAGGAAGGCGATGTAGTTCGCCTGGTCGGGATCGCCGGCCTTGTAGATGCCGAGCCAATCGCGGCGGTTGCCGGGCGCGTTCTTCCAGCTCGCCACGATCTTTTCGGTGTCGGCGTAGTTCGCTCGGTCGAGGCCGACGGTCGGGACCGCGTCCCGCGCCTGGATCCAGAATGGCGCCCGCGCCAGTTCCTTGCCCTCGGCGTTGAGCAGGGCCGCGTCATAGGCGCCGGGCTTCAGCGGCACGGTCCCGAACACCATCACCGACCGCCGGTCGGTGCCGTCGTTGCTGGCCATGGACATCAGTGCCTGCGCCACGGGCTGGCCTGCGGCAACGAGGACGATACGGCCGTCCTCGAGGCGCCCGTCCTCGCTGTCGGCGGCGTGGAAGCGCACCAGCAGGGGCTCGCCCACCGTCACGGCGCGGCGATCGAGCGAGACCATCGCCGGCGCCGGGCCGGGCACGGCCTTGAAGGTCGAAACGACGGCGTGATGGTCCGACGGCCAGGGCGTGATGCCGATGTCGATGTCGGGCCCGCCGGCCTCGCCGATGATCTTGCTGGCGATGGTGGTCGAATTGCCGAGCGCATAGATCTGGTCGATGCGGTCGATCATCTCGTTGGCGTCGCGATGCGGCACCGGATAGCCCGACGTCCAGGTGATCCCGGGGTTGGCCACGGGATCCGGATGCATCTCGCGGTAGGAATCGCGGAAGCCGGCATCGGCGAGCGCCTTGCTGACCGGCCATTCGAGCGGGAAGCGCAGCTGCGGCCGCGCCGACACTGCAGCCGCCGTCCAGTCGAGGTGCGACGGCGCATTGAAGTCGCCACCGATGAAGACTGGCACGCCGCTCGCCGCCACCGGGGGCAGCGCGGCGATGTAGGGCGCGATGTCGGGCATGCGCGTGTCCTGCTCGATCTTCATCACCTCGTCGGCCTTCTTGCCGTCGCGCACCGCATAGGGTCCATAGGGATCGGAGGTCAGGTGGATGTCGGCGACGGCGACGAAGCGCCCGAGACGGATCTCCGCGAAGGCAAAATCGGCGTCGGCGGTCGGCGGGTCGAACAGCGGATAGCGCGAGATGATGTGGCGCCGCTCGCTCGCGTAGGCATAACCCAGCGCCCTTGCGAACCGGCGCGTCTGCCCCTCCGGCTCCTGCAGCAGCACGATGTCGGCGTCGGCGGCCCCGATGGCGTCGAACACGCGCTCGATGTTCACCTGCTCGCCGCCGAGCCAGACGTTGAAGGTCATGATGCGCAGGTCGACGGCGTCGTCGGCTGCCGCCGCGGTCGCAGCCGAAGCCAGCAGCACCGCCAGGGACGTCAGGATCGATCGCAGGATTCGCATGGCCTCCCCCTTCACCCCGTTTGGCGCCTACTATAG